>CANQBI010000005.1 GCA_947589435.1 uncultured Bacilli bacterium | reverse complement strand
AGATGAGTAGATATTATGACACTAGCATCTTCATTAAAATTATTTAAAATGGTATCTAGTATATAATCTCTAGTAGCGGGATCTACACCCCCTAAAGGCTCATCTAATATATAAAGTAGAGCATTTCTTGACATAACAAGGATAAGTTGTAACTTTTCTTGCATACCTTTGCTCATTTTAGAAATTCTAGTATCTATTTCTAAATCTAAATCTTTTATTAGTCTTTTAGCTTTTTCAATATCAAAATTATCATAAAAGTCGGTAAAATATTCAAGTGTTTGTTTAATTGTCATACTTTTATCTAAATAAGTTCTTTCTGGTAAATAGGATATGATTCTTTTACTTTCTATCCCAATATTTTTACCATTTACTAAAATTTTGCCACTTGTGGGAGTAAGTAAATCATTGATAAGTTTAATTAAGGTTGTTTTTCCCATACCATTTTTTCCAAGTAAACCAATAATTTTTCCTCTTGGTATTTTTAAGTTAATATCTTTTAAAACTTGTTTTTTATCATAGTCTTTATAAATGTTTTTACACTCTAATAATTCCATTAAATACTCTCCTCCTTTAAAAACTCAACTATTTCCTTTTTTATAAATCCTAATTCTTTCATTTCATTTATATATTTTTTAGTTTTTTCTTTAGCATATTTATCTTTAAATTTATCTAGTAACCTCTCATCTTTAGTAACATATTTTCCGTTTGTTCTTTCGGTATAGATAAGTTTTAAATCTTCAAGTTCGACAAGGGCTTTTTGCATTGTATTAGGATTGACTTTTGTCATTAAGGCAAGTTCTCTAACTGATGGTAATTTTTCGCCTGATTTTATTTTTCCCGATATTATATATATTTGTAATTGTTCTACTAATTGAATATATATAGGCCTATCATTATCAAATACAAAATTCATATTAGCTCCTTTCTATATTGTATTACTTGCTTAATACAATAATATATTAAAAATTAAAAAAAGTCAATACAAAAAAACTATCAATTTCACTTGATAATCTTACTCATACAGATTGTAATTTATTAAACTATATTACTCATTATTAAAGCAATTATTAAAGCAATAATGGCAAAGCCAATAATTGTTCCGAGCCATTTTCCAATTTTTACTTTTTTAGTGGTAAGCCTTTACAAGTTTCAATAACAATTTCTTTTAATAATTCTTGATTATCTATATCATCAACTAAATACATAGGTTTAGCACCATCATAAGGTATAGATTCTTGCATATTGTATTTTTTATTACTATCTAGTATCTTAACAAGTAATCTATCATCATATATACCCCCAAATAAAATATTATTGTAATAAAGTAAATATTCTCCCATCATTGATTTACAAGTAATATTATCTAATAAATTTAATTGTTCCAATACAAAATCTCTATACTCTTTTGTCGTAGCCATTATATCAACTCACTTTCAAATTACTATTTAAAATAAGAAATTATTGATTGTTATTTCACTAGCATATAAGATATCATTTAATTTATAACCTTTTATTTCAATATTTTGTTCTAACTTTAAATCATTAAAACTTCCATTTCTAGTTTTTACTTTACTACCATTAATATCATATATATCTTTTGTTTTATATTCCGTATCATTAAGTAGATTTATAGTAATTAAAATTTTGTTATTATCATCGCTTACAGCAATACTTGTTCCATTGTCAAAATCTTTAGTAATTATTTTATTAATAACAATTTCCTTATCACCCACTTCCTCAATATGACCATTTAAGACATATGTATTATCTTCATCTACTTTTATTTTGTCATCGTTTAAATCTATATCATAATTATTGTTAATAGTAGAATTATTAGTATTATTAATTCCAAACATAATTCCAAAATAATCTATTGCAAGAAAGCCTCCTACTATGAAGCCTATAATAGATAATATAATTGTAATGGTATATTTAATTGTTTCCTTATTTTTTGTTATTTTACTAATAATTTTATAAAATAAAAATCCAACAATAGTACCACATACATTTAAAATTATATCATCAATATCAGCACTACCAAGATATAGAACATATTGGCAAATTTCAAATAATAAACTAATTACTAAACTAAATAATATTGTATTTTTTAATTTTTTAAAATTTTTGAATAATAAAGGTAAAAAATAACCTAGTGGAGCAAATATCAAAACATTACCAATTAGATTATTGAATCCTCTTAAAAAGTTTTTGGTAAAAATCATTTTAACAAATTCAAATATAGATTTAAAAGGTATTAAATTGATAGATTTAAAGCCATCTAAACTATTTGAAAATATATTTTTGAATAATGAAATAATACTTACATATTTAAATAACAATATTTTTATAAGCAATAATAAATATATGAAAAAAATTATATAAATTATTATTTTTAGTATTGAGTTTAATTTTTCTTTCTTCATGACTACTCCATTTCTAATTCATTATACCATAGAAAAAGCAAATCTCATATATAGAGAGTTTGCCTATACTTAATTATTATCTATTTCTTTCTTTAGCGTAAGTATCATCTGTAAATAATTGTTCATATTTTTGCCTATTATCTACAATTGTTTCATAACTTTGTTCATTTAATAAACTTAATAATTCATTATAATATTTTTTACTTCTTTGTAATTTCACATACTCTAAAGATTGTTTTGCTTTTTCAAGACTAGCCCCCTCAATATCCAAAGCATATTTATTAATCCATTCAACATCACCAATTTGAATAATCGCATCTTGTAATTTAGAAATATTGGCTCCCTTAATGTATGCAGCAAAATAATAAATATATCGGGCATTTCCTATTTTAATTAGAGCATCCTCTAATTTTGAGATATCAGCGCCTTCTACATTATCAGCAAAAGAATAAATATAATTAACATCTTTACTTTTTGTAGCTATATTACTTAATTTTTCAACATCTGCTCCAGGGATATCTCTGGCAAATTCATAAACATATCTAAAACTTCCAGTTTTGATAATAGCATCTTCTAATTTTTTTATGTTGGCACCATTAACATCTTTAGCAAACTCATAAATGTATTCGGCATATCCAAGGTGAATGATTGCGTTTTGTAATTTCTCAATATCGGCATCTTTGATATCTCTTGCAAACTCACAAATATAATATTTATCTTTGGTTTTGATAGTCGCATCTTGTAATTTCTCAATGTTAGCACCATTAACATTTTTAGCAAATTTATAAATGTATTCGGCACATCCAAAGTGAATGATTGCATCCTGTAATTTCTCAATATCGGCATCTTTGACATTTCTAGCAAACTCACAAATATAATATTTATCTTTGGTTTCAATAATAGCATTTTGTAATTTCTCAATGTTAGCTTTCTCCACATTTTTAGCAAAATAGCAAATATAGAAAGCATCTTTAGTTTGGATAATTTTATCTTGTAATTTCTCAACGTTGGCGCCATTTACATCATTAGCAAACTTACAAATAGTAAAGTTGACACTATTAAGATTATAGGGAGTATTTTTAGCTTTGCATAAAGCATCCTCTAATTTTTCAATATTAGCTCCTTTGACATATACAGCAAACTCATAAATATAATCCGCATTTTGGATTTCACATATTGCCTTACTTAATTTTTCAATATTAGCACCTTTAATATCTCTAGCAAACTCATAAATATATTTTACATTTTGATTTTCGATAATAGAATCTTCAAGTTTTTTAATATTAGCACCCTTTATATCTTTAGCAAAATAATAAATATAAGAAATATTTTGAGTCTTACAAATGGCATTACTTAAATTTCCAATATTCGCTGTTTTAACTTCTTTGGCAAAATAATAAATACCCATAGCATTACCAATTTTAATAATGGCATCCTCTAACTTTTTAATATTAGCACCCTTTATATCTTTAGCAAAATAATAAATATAAGAAGCATCGTTTGTTTGAATAAGGGCATCTTCTAGTTTTTCAATATTAACTCCTTTGACATCTCTAGCAAAATCATAAATATAATCTTTATCTTGAGTTTCGATAACAGCATCACATGCAGTATTTTTATCAATAATTTCTAATCTAACTAATTCTTCAAATTTTTTAAAATCATCTAATATTAATTTCTTGATATATGAATTCATAAAACCTCCTAATTTTTTTATTATTATCTACTTCTTCCTTTAGAGTAAGTATCATCAGTAAATAATTGTTCATATTTTGAAATAGTTCCATAATCATGTTGCTTTAATATATTTATTAAAGATTCTAAATATTTTTTCTTCTTTTGGGGTTTTAAATTATTTTTTGTGTTTTTCAAAGCTTGCTTTAATTTTTCAATATTCGCTCCTTCAATATCTCTAGCAAACTTATAAATATATTCAGCATCTCCAGTTTGACAAATGGCATTTTGTAATTTTTTAATATTAGCACCCTTTATATCTTTAGCAAAGCAATAAATATAATAAGCATCTTGGGTGTAAATTAAAGCATTTTCTAATTTTTTAATATTAACTCCTTTTATATCTTTAGCAAACTCATAAATTTTTTTTGAGTTTTTACTTTTAATAACAGCATCATAAGCAACATCTTTATCAATATTACCAAGTTCAACTGATTTTTTAAATCCATCAAAATTTTGTTTCATAAATTGCTCAATATTTGAATTCATAATACACCCTCTCTTGAGTATAGTATTATAACATTTTTTCGCATATTTTCAAGTAAAAAACACTTAAGTTTTACCTTAAGCTTATTTGTTTTTAACTTCTTCCTTTAGAGTAAGTATCATCAGTAAATAATTGTTCATATTCCTGTCTATTGATTAAAATATCATAATAAGTAGCAATATCTAATGAATCTCCTACATTTGGAAAATAACTTTGACATTTTTGTCTTAAAATTTGTTTGGCTTTTTCAACATTGGCACCTTCTACGTTTATGGCAAAATGATAAATCCATTTTATATCTTGAGTTTCGTTAATAGCATCTTGTAATTTCTCAATATTAGCCCCTTTTATTCTCGTTGCAAAATGACAAATGCATTGGACATTTCCACTTTGAATAATTAAATTTTCCAATTTTTCTATATTAACACCTTGTTCATATTTAATAAAATCAATAAAACAACAAATCCAGCATACATCTTGAGTTTGGAATAAAGATTCCCCTAATTTTTCAATATTAGCACCTTTTATTCTCTTTGCAAAATGACAAATCCATTCCGCATCTCCAGTTTGAATAATTGCATCTTCTAATTTAGGAATATTGGCTCCTCTAACATTAGATGCAAAATTATATATGTACTCAGCATTCCCAATTTGAATAATTGCTTCTTGTAATCTTTCAATATTGGCACCGTTTACACCAAAAGCAAATCCAGCAATATATTTGGCATCCCCGGTTTGAATTATGGCATCTTCTAATTTGGATTTATTAGCACCTTTGACAAAAGTCGCAAACTCACAAATATATTTAGCATTCCCAGTTTTAATAATAGCCTCTTCTAATTTAGAAATATTGACTCCTTCCCTGCATCTTGCAAATCCACAAATATATTCGGCATTACCACTTTGAATAATCGCATTTTGTAAGTTTTCGATATTAGCACCTTTGACATCTCTAGCAAATCCATCAATATAGAAAACCTTTCCCGTTTGAATAAGGGCTTTTTCTAACTTGGAAATATTAGCTCCCTTTACATCTCTTGCAAACATATAAATACATTTAGCATTCCCAGTTTTACATACGGCATCTTCTAATTTTTCAATATTAACATCTTTGATATCTCTTGCAAGCACATAAATATAATCAGCTATTTTGGTTTTGGCTGCAAAATCAATAGCAACTTCACAAGCAAGTTCTTTACTAATTATACCTATTTCAACTAATCTTTTAAATTCTTTAAAATTTTGATACATTAACATCTCAATATTTGTATTCATAAACCCTCCTGAAATAATTATTGCTATTATACCATATTATTTATAAATTGGTATAATTTTTAGAAAAAAACAAACTTTATATATAGTTTGCTTATACCTAATTAATAATTATTAATCTAAAAAACTAATTTGTCTATTTATAAAACTTTGCTGTTTAGCTTCCGTTATTTTATCTTCTCTTTCTAACTCACCAATTAAAAAAGGCGAATTAGGATTATGTTTTTTAATATTTTCTTTAACTAAAGTAGGATTAGCATTAGCATAACAGTACTTACATAAATGCATGCATGTATTATAAGCTCCAATGTCACTACCCATTAAACAATTACAACCTATTCTTTTACTATTATTTTTGGGAGCATCTAATTTATTACCAATGGCTTTTTCTATTATTTCTTTACTCATACATCCAGTTATATCTAAACCATAATCATTTAAATATTCTTTTTCACAACAAGCATGCACAGTTATATTGTTCTCTTTTCCTATTTTAGCAAAAGATGCGGCAATTTCTATTTGTTCATCTTTTGTTGGAGGTCTTAAATCCGGGGCATTTCTTTTTACTTTTTCATACATATCAATAAAACTAATAGTGCAATCTTCGGTATAACCTTTAAGTTCTTTTAAAAGTTTAGAAAAACAAGCAATATGTTTTTTAACATCAAATTCTTTATTTATAAATATCGGGTCATATCTAAGAGCTACACTCTTTTTACCTAAATGATTAGATAAGATTTTAAAATCCTCGATTACTTGTTTTTTATCTGGTACATTCGGTTCAATATCTTTACCATATGGCGTAATTGTTATAAACCAAAATTGTTTATATTTATCTAATTCTTTTAAATGAGGTATTAAAGGACGCGGATTTTTCGTACAAAAAGCCAGACAATCCACAACCATTGGATCTAGACTATATTTAGTCACTTGATGTTCATAATAAGGATTTCTCACATAAACATAACCTTCTTTAATTCTATTTAAAAGCCATTTAGAATAAAAAGCGGGAATGTCTGTTCTCATACCCGTATTAATTATCATTTTTTCTCACTTCCTAAAATATTTTAATCTTCTTTTTCATAAATTTCCTTTATTTCTTAATCAATAGTAAATTCACTTGCGACATTAAAACTTTTTTCTTCATTTTCATATCTAATATTTTTAATAATTCTATATGTTCCCTTTTTTAACTTACCATAAATATTTTTCAAATTAACTTCAATTTCGGTACTTCCTTTAGGATAAACAATATAGGCCTCTAATGTAAAAGCGGGATTTTTTATTATCCTGTGCCATCCATCAAATCTTTTTATTTCTAATTGATAAGGATTCCCATATGAAATATTTTTATCACTATTATTAGTTAAAATTAAAGTAACTTTTTCATTTGTTAAAGTATCTTCTTTAATAGTTAAAGTTATATCCTTAAGATTATTTATTTTAACATGAGATTTTATTACTATAAAATAGAATCCTAAACATACTGTTAAAAATACTCCAATTAAAATAATAATTATTTTCTTTTTCATAATTTCTCCATACAATTAATTAAAATATTTATTCATTTATTATTGTAACAAACCATACAATTATATTTTGTATTTTTAAATAATGTTTTTGATTCATTATTACAATTATAATGATTAACTATTATTCCTTTATCTATATAGTCTTTTTCATTACATTTATTTATATGCTCTCTTATATGTAATATGGGACTATTATTAAATACCATTGCTTGTAGAGTATCAATAGCAATAACTCCTATTAAAATTAATAAAACAATTAAAAATATTTTTAAACTTTTTTTCATAAATTACCTATTAATCCTTATCAATATTAAATTCTACTGCAATATTAAAATCCTCATATTTATCTTTTTCATATTCATAACTAATATTTTTAATAACCCTATAAGTGCCATTTTCTAACTCACCATATCCTGGCTCCCAAGTAATCTCCATCTCTTTTATTTCTCCTGCTTTAATAGTAAATGCTGGTAAATTAAAACTCATATCAGCGTGTATAACATGCCATTTACCATCTTCTTTGACTTCAATTGAAAATGGAACACTATATTTATAATCTTTATCACTATTATTAGTGAAAACGATGGTGGCTCCAGCATCTGTTAAAGTTCCTTCTTTAATAGATAGTTCAATTTTCTTGTCCGTAGCAATTTTAGTCGTAGATTCTTCTCCAATATAAGGTTTTTCCGATTCTTCACTTTTACTACAACCAGTTAAGAAAATAATTAAAATGCCACATAATAAAATTGTTAGTATTGTCTTTTTCATAATTCCTCATTTCTATAATCATTATAGCACATCAAATTGCATTATAAAAGCAAGAAAATTTTGCTCTTGCTCTAACTTTTAATTATTAATTTTTCTTAAGTCTTAAAGCATTAAAGACTACACATAAACTTGATAACATCATGGAAGCACTAGCTATCATTGGACTAATATAAAAACCGACATTTTTAAATAAACCTATCGCTAGAGGTATCATTAAAATATTATAGAAGAAAGCCCAGAATAAATTTTGTTTGATATTAGTAAGAGTTCTTTTACCAATATTTAAGAAAGTTAAAATCCCACTTAAATTATCACTAGTAATAATAACATTAGAAGAATTGGCGGCAATATCAGTACTACTTTTAAAACTAATACCTATACTAGAGGTAGCTAAGGATGGGGCATCGTTAATACCATCACCAACCATGACTACTTTCTTGCCTTTTGCTTGTAAATCTTTAATATATTTAGTTTTTTCACTAGGCATAACATTAGAGATTATTTCTTCAATTCCTAGTTCTTTACCAATAATTTTGGCCGTCGACTCATTATCACCAGTAAGCATCACAACCCCATAATTTAATTCTTTTAATTTTTTTATGGTATAGGCGGCATCTTCTCTTATGATATCTTTAACCCCAATTAAACCAATGATTTTATTGTCTTCTAAAACATAAATAATACTACATCCCATATAGGTGAGTTTTTCTTCATCTTCTTGATGATTATTTAGAGTATTTTCTAATATTTTCCTATTTCCTAAATAATATTTTTTCTTATTAATATTTCCTTTTATACCTAAACCTGATACTTCTTTATAGTTAGTTACTTCTAACTTATTTGTTTTATATTTTGAAAAAGCTAAAGAGATTGGATGTGTAGAATTACTTTCAATATTAGAAATAATATTTAATAATTCTTTATCATTATAATTAGAATAATTATAAACTTTACTAACCCTTAATTTGCCATAAGTAAGAGTACCGGTTTTATCAAAAACAATGGTATCTATGTGCGATGCTATTTCTAAAGACTCACTTGATTTGACTAAAATATTTTTCTTCGCTAAAGAACCAATGGATACCACGATAGCAAGAGGTGTTGCAAGTCCTAAAGCACAAGGACAAGCCACTACTAAAACAGTTACCATATGAACTAAACTATCATTTAAAGATGTTCCTAAAATCAAATAGATTACTAACGTTAATAAAGCAATAAGAATAATAATCGGAACAAAATAAGAACTTACTTTATCAGCCACTCTCGAGATGGGCATTTTCGAATTACTCGCTTCTAAAACTAAATGCACCATTTCAGAAATCGTGGATTTTGGTCCAATTTTTAAGGCTTTGTATTCAACTACACCATCATAATTTATGGAACCCGCTACAATACTATCCCCTTTACTTTTTTTAATTGGGTTAGATTCACCTGTAATAAATGATTCATCAAAATGAGATTCACCTTTAACTATTTCTCCATCAACAGCCACTTTCATTCCTGGTTTTACTATTAGAGTATCTCCCACTTTAACCTCATCAATAGTTACTTCTTTTTCCCCTTCTTTTGTTTTTAATAAAGCACTTTCGGGGGTAACTTTAACAAGTTCTTTAATAGCTTCCTTAGTTTTTTCTTTACTATTTTTATCAATAAATCTTCCTAATTTAATAAATAAAATAATCATACAAACAGATTCAAAATAGAGATTTTCCACTAACATATGATTACCTAAAATAATTTTAACCATATTAACAAAACTATAAATAAAACTAACTATTACTCCTAAAGATACTAAAGTATCCATATTAGGAGATTTATGGATTAAATTTTTAATACCAGATAAGATAATATCTCTTCCATATACTAAATAAGGAATAGTAAGAATACATAAAGATAAAGCATAATTTATGGGATAGTCCATCATACTTAAAAAAGGTATTACGGGTAAGTGTAGCATATGAGACATTGAAATATACATAATTAAAACAATTAAAAGACCAAGTAAAATTAAATATATTTTACTATTGTCTTTTTTATTTTCTTCTTTTTCGTTATATATCCCACCATATTTATAACCAGAGTCATTGATATAACTTCCTAAAGTATTTATATCTAAATCATCTTCATAATGAATTAAGGCTTGCCCTAAAACTAAGTTTACGGATACCTCAATTACGCCTTTTTGTTTTTTTAAATATTTTTCCACATGATTAGAACAAGCGGAACAAGTCATTCCCTCTACTTTTAATATTACTTTTTTCAAAACTTAATCTTCCTTTACAATTTCATAGCCAAGATCTTTAATTACATTCTCGATATCTTTAACATCTATTTCATCTTTTGCACTAATAGTTACTAAACTTTTTTTATAACTAGCTTTAACTTTGGAAACACCTTCAATATTCATTAAAGCATTTTTAACTCTGTTTTCACAACCATTGCAAACCATACCATTTACTTTTAAATTTAACTTATTCATATTTCCTCCTTAATACATAGATATTATAACACAAAAAAAGCAAATAAATTGCTTATTTACTTAAAATTATTTTTTTATTCATACCATTCCATTATATCTTCTAATTCTTTTCGCGGTCTAGGAAGAGGATTTTGATTAGGAATACCAAATGAGACAGCACAATTAAGTTCTAAATCAGAATGATGCAACATTTCGGCTACTTCTTCGGCTACATAAACAATATCTCTAATCCATAAACTTCCTAATCCCAACTCAGTAGCTCTTAAACACATATTTTCTACACATGCCCCGATTGAAAGATTATCACCAATTATCCAGTTATCATCTTTTTCTTTAAAAATCAAAACTAATACAGGGGCTTCTTTAATTACACTGGCCGTAGGAAGAACACTACTTGGTGAATTTAACTTTTTGACTTCTTTAGTTTCATCATTATTATTAGCATACTCAATCATTAAATCAGCGACTTTATCTTTAATCTCTTTTTTTAAGACAACAAAATACCAAGGTTGACGATTTTTAGCAGAAGGAGCCAAACGCCCACAATTTAAAATATCTTCTAGTACACTTTTTTTAATATCTTCATTTTTAAATTTTCTTATACTTCTTCTTAATTCAATAGCCTTTTTGGTTTCCATTCGATTGTTTCCTTTCTCTTTTCTAATACCAATCATGTTTTTCATTTCTATCTAAATCATTAATTTGTCTCATTTCGGCATCCGTTAATTTAAAACTATAAATATCCGTATTTTCTTTTATATGTTCCGGATTAGAGGAACCAGGAATAACCACTACTCCCTTTTGTAAATTCCAACGAAGTATTACTTGGGCTGCAGATACATTATGATTATTTGCTATTTTAACAAGTGTTTCATTATTTAAAAGTTCACTTGTATAACCTCTTCCTCCAAAGGGATACCAACCTTGCACAACAATATCTAAATTTTGAATATAAGGTATAACATCATTTTCTTGATAATAAGGGTGAATTTCATTTTGCACAAGGGCTGGTTTAATACTAATCTTGGGAAGAAAATCCTCTAACTCTTCTATATACCAATTAGAAAGACCTAAAGAACGTATTCTGCCACTTTCTACATATTTTTCCATTTCTTTATATGCCTTAACGTCATTAGTACCTGGATGATGTAAAAGCATCATATCAATATAATCGATATCTAATTTTTTTAAAGCTAGTTCAATAGCACTTTCGGGATTATCATATTGACTAGGATAAATTTTTGTTATAACAAATATTTCTTCTCTTGGCACTTTAGAGTCTCTAATAGCCCTCCCTATTTCTTCTTCATTTCCATACATGTAGGCTGTATCAATTAATCTTACTCCAGAATTTAAAGCACTAGATACAGCTTCATAACAAGTATCTCCAGTTAAACTATATGTTCCAAGACCATTTAAAGGCATAACATAACCACTATTTAAAGTTACTTCTTTTTTATCTAAATCAAAATTAATACTTTTATAATTTGATGTTATATTCCCTTCCACTTTCTTACTCTCCTTTACATTATCAAATATTTTAATACCTAATATTTTTATAATTAAACCATTATCATAACCAGACTCAGCATTACTATTTAATTTATGAACTTTAGTTATTTCATAAAGGGCTGATTTAAATTTAATGGAACCGCCATCTTTTAATTTAAAGGGAATGGGTATTAATAATAAAAGTCCAATTAATACTATAAATATTACTATTTTTGTCTTTCTAGTCATTTTATCTATTCCTTTACTTATATTATTATAAAAATTGTAGAAGAAAAAAGCAAGTTGAGTTTTTTACTTACACTTACCACCATGCGTAATAATATATTTTTTTAAAGTATCTAATGATTTAAAGACTGTTTCTAAATCCCTGCCAGCATAATAAGTTTCGGTATTTCCTTCATTTCGATTTTTTTCTTCAAAATAGGCTTCAATATAAAATGATTTATCTTCTTCTTGACTTAATGAAACATAGATAGTTTTATTATCTAATTTACATACATATTCATCTTGATAATAATTTTTAATTTTAAGAAAATAAATTGTTAAGAAAATTAAAGTAAATAAGATAATAAAATATAAAGTAATTACGATTATTTTCGAAATTTTTAAATGTTTTTTAGTTAAATTTTCGGTATTAATTATTTTATTTTCTAAAACATTTTGAATATCATTATCTAATAATTCATCAATACTTACATTTAAAACTTTACTAAGTAACTTTAACTGTTCCGGATTTGGAGTAGCGCCATTTAATTCCCAATTAGATATCGTTTGTCTTGAAACATTTAGAAGATTACCTAATTCTTCTTGGGAATATCCTAACTTTTTTCTTAATTTTAAAATTTTTTCATTTAACATATTATTTCCACCTCATAATAATTATAAATAATAATTATTATGCAAGTCTACCAAATATATTAGGCAATTTGTCCAAAAAATTTGACATTAAATGAAATTTTTGTTTTATTAATTAATTATTTTTAAAATAAATTAATAGTAAATTATAACCATAATTAGAAAAAAAATACCAGCAAATATAGCAATTAATGATGTTGATAGTTCTAAAGATACAGAATCAACAGGATTATTAATATTATATAGTAGTTTAATTTTTTTACCTAAACGTTTTTTAATATTAGAACTAGAATTTTCAACATAACGATATAAATAACCATTTACTTCATATTCGATTATAGATGAATACGTAGTTGAATCATTATGTTGACGTGTTTTATAATCAACAATTGTACCAGTTACTTCTTGATAATTACCCGTAAATTTTTTTATATAATACTTTAAAATTCTATATAAACCATATGCTATAAAGAAAATTGGTAAACCATATAATAATATTCTCACTATCTTTCCTCCTTAAACAAATTTTGATAATTATTATCAAAAACATTATATTGTATATCGTAATTTAAAATAGATATAGCAATGCATTTATTAGAAACATTTTTAACATACATATCTATCCCTTGATAATTAATTTTTATAAAACCTAATTTAGTTAATTCATCAATATAACTATTAATTATATTACTTTCAATAGGTTCATTAAATACAATAAAACTATAACTTACTTTACCTAACTCTGAATCAATTTCATTTTTTATATTCATAGAAATTAATACTTTTTTATTATAATTAGTATATTTATATAACGTTGGAATACTTACTCCATCAATAATTAATTCTTTTTTATTAGAAATATCTTGTAAAGGAGAAAACAAATGAAATAATAATACTAAAGAAGTTAAGATAAAACCAGTAACAAATAATATTTTGCTTTTTTTATAAAATATCGAAACTAATATTGTCGTAATGCCTATTACCAAAAATATTATTTTACCTATTTCTATAATTTTTACAATATTTAAACTATGAGTTTTCAATAAATAAAATAATAAAAATATTAGTCCCATAAACAATAAAAATAATACAAGTGATATTTTCTTATATAAATTCACACCTTTAGCTACTTTAGAAGAAATTTCTTCTATTTCTTCATTATCAATTATTTCTTTATTATTTTCTAAATCATATTTATAACCACATTTAGTACATACATTATTAACAATACTATTAACACTATGACAATTTGGACAACTATCTTCTTGTACTGGTTCGGGATTAACAACTCCACAATATGGACATTTTAACAAATTGCTTGAGTATTCCCCTAAACAATTAAAGCATTTCATAAATATATCACCTAACAAAACAATTATAATTTTTTAATATTAAGTAAGTCAATTTCTAATTTTTTATAATTGTATAGATATGTAAAAAGTATGATAAGTTCATCTATCTTATTATTCTTTTTTATATTTTATACTTTTTTAATTTTTTATTAGCCCTTACTATCATATAGATAGACATAGAGGTATTTATTAAACAGACAACAAATCCCATTATGCTAGTCATTATTATTTTAAATTCATTATCATTGGTGCCAAACTCGGAAACCATAGCAACTTCCAAAGAAATCATAGAAATCATCGCCACCGTTAAATTAAGACATTTACTTGAGGCTAAAAGAGGACTATGATTATTACGATATTTAATAACATTTATTACAGCACTTATAATTAGATAAAAATCATACATAGCCACGATATAAATAATAAATCCAGCATAGGTTATTCCTTGATTTTGTCTAATTATTAAAATAATCATACCTGTTAATATTAAGTTTAGAAATAAAAGGATTATCCCCGTAAGTCTTAGTTTTTTATATTCTTCTTTTAAATTTTTACCAACTTCATTTTTTAAATCTTTGACAATAGATAATTTCATTAAACAAAGTATTAAATAATAAGCAGCAAAAGTAATAAACCACCAAGACATATAATATATTCCCGTACCTAGTTTAAAAATACCATAAATAAAATTTAAAAAAATGGAAAAAGAAAGAAAAATTTTCGTTATAACTAATTCCTGATTTTTATAAAAACCATAGATATTAGATTTTTTAAAATTCTTATGACTAAACTGGCATATTTTATAAAACCAAATGCAAAATATAATTAAGGCATAAGTAGATAAAAGATAACTTATATAAGCAAGAGGGGTATCTTCTAAATGACAACTAAAAACATAGATAAGTAAACCAAAAGCCAAATTAAATAAAATGAATCCAATTATTTTATTAGGAACAAATAATTTATTTAATATATTACTCATTTTTCACCTCTAACTATATATAATTATAACATCAAAAGAAAAAAGGAAGAATATTCTTCCAAATAACTAATCTTTGTTACTCTTTAAATAAGAATATATTGGGTAGTTTAAAACACATACCAGTAAACCAATAATCCCTGTTATAATACCTATTATTAAATCAGATTGACTAGGACTATCTACCATAACCTTGCTCATACCAAAGCCCATTACTAAGGCTCCAACTATTCCTATAACCCAAGTTAGGACTATTCCCAAGTTAAGATGGGCATGTTCTTTTTTAGGATGATTACTTCTATAAATAGGAATTATCATAAGTAAAATAATAAAACCTAAAATACCTACGACAACACCTGATGCAAATAAATTCCATTCTGGTATTAAACACATGCACATACCAACTGCAAATACTAAACCTCCAATTGTTCCTAAAATGATTTCTAATAAAGTTTCTTTTTTCATAAAATCTATCTCCTTCATAATAATTAGACACTTGTCTTTTTATTACAATTATAATATAATCTTTTTGAAAGATAAAAACAATCAACAATTAAAGATGATTTGTCTAATTAAAGGAGTTTTATATGAATACTATAAATAATAAAAGAAGAAAAGAAACTAGAGATAAAATTAGTAAGGTATTTATCAATTTATTACAAACTAAAGAAATAAATGAAATAACTGTTACCGATATATGTAAACTAGCGAAAATAAATCGCTCTACTTTTTATGTTAATTATCTTGATATTTATGATTTAGCAGACAAAATAGGAAAAGATTTAGAACAAGAAGTTTTTTCTTTATATCAAGAAGAAAGAGAAATTAATCATAATTCAAATAATTTTTTAAAACTATTTAAACATATAAAAGATAATCAAATATTTTATAAAACTTATTTTAAATTAAATATGGATAAGAATGTTATTATTAAAGAATATGATTATCATTTATCAAAAAGTTTATATAATGATAAGTATATAGATTATCATATGGAATTTTTTAGAGCTGGACTTAATGCCATAATTAAAAAATGGTTAGATAATGGATGTAAAGAGTCTCCCGAAGAAATAGAAAATATTTTAATTAGTGAATATGACAAAAAAACTAGACAAAATATCTAGTTAAAATACCATATTACTTTTTTAAAAGTAATACTTTGGCAGCTTCATAATTTGGAGTAATTATTTCTTTTCCTTTTTCGGATAATTTATTATAACTTCTTAATAATTTATTATAAACAAATTCCGCTCCTTCATCTATAGACATATTTTTTTCCACATAGACCATTCGAAGTAAAGAAGGAACACTGTAAAAATGGGCCATAGCATCAGCATCAGCAAGACATATTTCCTCAGGGGTCGTTTTTTCTTTTAATCTACTACCGCGATGATTTAAAATACATTTTTTTATTAATTCAATATCTTCTTTAGATACATTATAATTTGATAATAAATCTTCCGCAATTTGGGCCCCGATTATATGATGTTCTTCCGTATAAGATTTATCTGTAACCGATGCTACATCGTGAAGTAAAGCCGCTAAAGCGACAATATCTGGATTTGCTCCATATTCATAACAAATAGTGGTAGCAATTTTATATACTAATTCAATATGATGGTCCCAAGCTCCAATACCATAAGCATTTGAGGGTAACATGCACCTTCTTTTAACTTCATCATATATAGCCTTTATTATCTCATCCAGAACAAAAGTAAAATTCAATAAATTAAAATTTATTTCGTTTCACCTGATAAGCCTCACGGCTTATCTTTCCTGCTTCATTGGATTTCACTCCTCCACAGGCCATTTTTCCGACAGTCGCTGCCGTACTTGTTTTTTATTTATTGTTTTATTTCCCTAGGTACATTTTAATTATATCACGCGAACAAACGAATGTCAACACAATTTTTCACTTTTGTATGACTTTCTTAATATATAAAACAAAAATAATTGTATTGTTACTATTAATATTTCTTTCCAAAATTTTTTCATAACTTCTCCAATTCTTTCAAATTATTATAATTTTAAAAAAAACTAGATACATAATCTAGTAATAATCACTTGGTAGCGAGAGGGGGATTCGAACCCTCGACCGATCGGGTATGAACCGATTGCTCTAGCCAACTGAGCTATCTCGCCAAGACAAAAATATCTTACCATAATATTAAGAATATTACAAGTGAAATAGGTTAATTTTTCTTTAATGCTTTACTTAAAACTTTAGTATCTTTAGAATAAAAGTCCTCTACTCTTTGAATGTAATCTAAAGATAAAGTATCTATTAATGCAAATTTAATTAAAGATAAAAGCTTTTGGTAATAACTATCAGTACTTTGTTGATTTTTATTTAAATTTTTTTGATTTAATAAATTTTCTAATTCTTTTATCCTTTGTTCTCTTTCAAAAATATTATCGGCATTTAAATATTCTTGGTTTACTAAATTAATTTCTTCATCAAAAGATACTTCATTCTCTACTTTATAATTTAATAATTCTTCTAATACAGTTACATCTTCTTTTAATAATCTATCAATTAGTTTTATTAAATAAGGTGGTTTGTATTCATCAAATGTATATAAATAAATATCTTTAGTTTCTTCAAAATATTCTTTTTCCCCAATAAGTTTAGACTTAAAATTAAAAACTAAACTTTTATCTGTAAAGTGTGGTGAAAAGGTATTGTAATATTCTCTATGAATTATAATACTACAATTACGAATAATATCTTCTCTTAACTTTTCTATTTCAAATTTGTTAAATTTAACTTCATATTTTAATGCTACTTCACTATCTACTTTAAAATAAAACATCTCTATCACCTAACCCTAATATAGCACAAAAATAAGAATGAAATATCTACGATTTGAAGAATTAAAGAATTATTTAAATTAAGCTAAGGCAATCGCATAAAAAATAGGAGAAATCTTATTTTTTTTATTTATTTTATGTTATACTATTATTTGTAAGGAGGGTTTATAATGAATATTGAATTTGTTAAATCATCAGATGGTAAAAAATATGTTAAAAATGAAGATGGCAAAATTTTCGAAAGTATTAATTCTAAAAGAACATTATTACTAGAAAATAAAGTAGAACTATTAAATGATACTATAAATAAATTACAATATCGTATGAGTGACAAATCAATATATATGATTTTAAGTATTTTAATTGCTTTTTTTACAATTATTATTTTTTTAGGTAATATTGATTTTATAATGAATTTTGAGGGATTACCAACTATATTATTACTAGGTTCATTAGATGTTATATGGCCTTCATTTTGTTTATATATTGCATTTTCTACTAAAAAGATTACGCAAGAAGATAAAATTTTGCTAGAAAAAGCAATTACCTTAAAAGAAGAGGCTGAAAAAGAATTAGCATTAGCAAAAGAAAAACAAATAGACTTAAGTGAAGAAAGAGATATTCCAGTAAATGAGTCTGTATCTTTAATAAAAGAAAATGAAAGAGAAGCAGTATCATTAAAAAACGAATTGGAAGAATATTTAGTTAATACATTGCAATCTCAACGTGGTTTAACCTTAAGTAGAAAAAGAAAAAATTAAGTAGATAAAAATTAAACCAGCATAATGCTAAATTCTTGCCTTAAACTTTAATATATGATAAGATAGACTTTACAAAAAGGGTTTTGGTTATGAAATTATTTAATATATTTAAAAAACAAGAAACAAAATCTATAACTAAAGAATTAATAAGTTTAAATTCTTTGGCAAATGTTCCTACAAAAGATTATTTTAAAGATAATAATCAGGTTTTGTTATTAATAAATTTATATAAAAAAGAATATTTAGAAATTTTAATTAAAGAAAAAGTATTAACAAGCAAAGAATTAAAAAGTAACAAATTACAAAACGAGTTAAAAATGATTCATAATTTAATTGAACAAAATACTTTAGCCGATGAACTATTTGAAAAAGTTTTCTTTAATGAAGAAGATAAAGTAAAAGCTTTAATTAAATTACGAAAATTTGCTATCTATAATGAAAAAATAATTACTTTAGAAGAAGAAATAGTGAGTAGAATAATTGCTTTAAAAGAAATATTAAAAAAGACATTTTTAAATAAACAAAAAAGAGCAAGTATTATAAATGAAGTAAATAATTTAACTAATACCTTTGTTATTTTAATGAATCAAAAAGAAATATTAAAATTATGTTTAAATAATTATGGTTTGAAATGTTTTGATATTTTAAAAGAAAAAGATAAAGTAAAAGAAGAAGAATTAATAAAAGCGCGAAAAAAAGAACTAAATGAATATCAAAAACAAGCTTTTGGCAAAATAGTTTATAAACTAAATGACTTAAACGATATGGCAAAAGTAGAAGTTGCTTTAGAAGAATATGTTTATAATTATAAAAGACAATATACTTCATTATGGAAAAAAATAAAAATTTTTTGCTATTCTTTAGAAAAAGAATTAAATACGCAAAGAATAGATTTCAATAAAGTTTATAAGAAAATTTTAGAATTAGAAAATAGGTGTAATATCTTTTATGAATTTGGTCAAAACATTATTGATAAGGAAGATTTTAAAAAATTTTATCTTTTAAAATTTAAACTTATTATTAAACAATTTGAAAGTAATAAAACATTGTTAATAAATCCTTTTGTAAATGAAAAAACATCGAAATTAGAACTTGAAACTTATGAAGAAATAATTTTTAAATTAATAAATACTTTAAGTGATGAGAAAACTGGGATTAATACGATATATAAAACTTTTACGGACAAATCTTTTAAATTAATAAATTTATTAAAAAAAGAATTACAAGTAAATGGCAAATATGATGCTTTAGATATATTAAAAGATAAATATAAATTAAATTTATTAATTGCTTTTTCAAATCATAAAACTATATCTAAAATAATGGAAATATATAAGTTAATTTATGTTAAAAAATCTGATTATACTGAAATTAATTTTTATGAACCAGACTTTATATGGGATGAATATTTACCTTTAGAGACCATTAATGAATTAAAAATAATGCAAAATCAAACGAAAGATTTGGATTTATACTTATTTTTAAAAAAATATTATTCAAATAATTTTAAGGAAATTTATTATTTGCCAGAAGGATTAAAAAAAGTAGGATATTTGAAAGAAAGTTATAGTGGTGATACTAAAACTCCGGAAGAAATGAAAGAAATTAATAAATTTGTTGAAAAATTTCGCCAAAATATGATTGGTAAAACTGTAGTTTTTCCTAAATCTTTAAAATATGTTTGGGGTGATTTAATAGGGGGTACTGAATTAAAAGCCTTACGGTTAAATGATGAACTAGAATGTTTCAATTTTAATTTTACTCCAACTGCAAATGTAGAAAAAATGACAATACCCTCTTCAGTCTTACCCTTTAATTATGGTTATCATATGCAATTAAGAAGTAAATTAAAAGAAGTTTATTTCCTGGATTTTAAAAAATCATGTTTTTATAATAATATTGAAAATTTAAAAAGTGTCTTGGGACCACATATAAAAATAAAAAGAGACAAATGGTGTGAAGCTTTTAATTATGAATTAACTATTGATAGAATAATAATTCTTGATGATAGTTACCCTAATTATCCTAATAAAATAATATTAGAAAAAGAAGAATGTCAAATGACTATTTCTGATTTTAGAGAAACTGATTGGAAATATCAAGTAATAAAACATATAAATGATTTAATATTGGAAAAAATTGCGGAATATCCACGCAACTACTATACGAAAAAATTATTTGGTAGAAATTGAAACAGGTAGGAATAGATTGCTCCAGATAACTTAATAATTTTGCTATGAACAAATACATGTTATAATCTTTAAAAGAAAGGAACTAATTTTATGGATGGAATGGTTTATATTAATTTAGAAACTGGAGAAATAAAAGACACTGTTAAAGAATATATTCATTGTGATAGAGAAATTAGTAAAGCTATATATAACTTAAACAAGAAAGGTTATTTAACTAAAGCTTCTTGCGCGGGACATACCCATTTTGCTATTTATGAAGAAAATAATTGTGATATTGATTTTTTAGAAGAAGTTAAAAATAATCCTTTATGTGAAATAATTGAAGTTAGAGAAAAAGATTTTGACTATTATTGGAAAGCTCAAATAACTTCTATTTATGTGATGTTTAAAGAAAACTATCAATTTTCTACTCTACCTGAAGGTTTTGAACTAGAAAGTGATGGTATAATTGAACATATTGTTTATTTTTATCATGATGGAAAATTGCGAAGAAGAAAAGATATTCAAGCAGAACTTGATAAATATCAAAACATTTTAACAGAATGGACGGAAAAATTATAAAAAATACCTAGCATAATTGACAAATTTAATAAATATAGTATAATAATTATGCAATTAATTTGGCAGTGAGTTATTTAAATTGTAATGTGTTATAAAAGTTAAAAGTAATTAAAGACTGCCTTTAGTGAAATTAGAAAAATATAACTCCCTACAACTATAAATAATTCAAAAACAAATATTGTAAATAAAAAAGAAAGGAGAAATATTATGGCAAGATATACAGGCCCTAGTTATAAGAAATCTAGAAGACTTGGCTTCTCTACTTTAGAAAATGGTAAAGATTTAGCTCGTCGTCCTTATGCTCCAGGTATTCATGGAAAAGATAGAAAAAAGAAATCTAGTGAATATGGTGTCCAATTACAAGAAAAACAAAAAGTTAGATTTATGTATGGCTTAACGGAAAAACAATTCCATAAAGTTTTTGAAAAAGCCCAAAAGATGCCAGGAATCGCTGGTGAAAATTTACTTATGTTACTTGAAAGTAGATTAGATAATATCGTTTATCGTTTAGGTATGGCTAGAACTAGAAGAGCGGCTCGTCAAGTTGTTAACCATGGACATATTTTAGTTAATGGTAAAAAAGTTGACATCCCTTCATACAGAGTTATGCCAGGAGATACAATAAGTGTTAAAGAACATTCTTTAAATCATGCTGGTATTTTAGCCTCTGTTGAAGATAAAGTAACTGTTCCAGCTTACTTAGAATTTGACGCTAAAAAACTTACAGGAAAATATGTTAGATTCCCTGAAAGAAGCGAACTTAATCCAGAAATTCAAGAACAACTTATTGTTGAATTCTACAACAGATAATAAGTATTTTAAAAGGCTACCGTTTGGTAACCTTTTTCATTTGCTTTAATCTAGAGGTTTTAAAACTAAAACACTTTGCTCTTTCGTATCCAAATGTTTTAAAAATTCTTTAGTATCTTTATAAATAATATTTTCATATATTTCTTTTAAGTTAGGAATAATATCGCCATATGATAAGATTTCTCTTTGAATAAGACTATTGACTCCTTCAACATCTTCATAATCTAAGATAAGGGTCGCAATATTAGCATTTTTAGTTCGAGTGAATGTCTTTTCATCAATTTCTAAATGATTTAATTTATCTTTAAATAACTCTAAAACTTCTTCTTTTAATTCACTATCAATTGTAAACATTAAAGTGACATAATCATCAAATATATCACAAGTATAACTTAAATCACTAATAATTTCTTTTTCAAGGAGATAATCTCTAAAATCACTAGTTACTCCAAAGTTAGCTTTTAATATTAAAGACATCATAATCCGAATATGTAAATCATCATAACCTTTAAAATTACTTTTAGGTATTTTTATACCAACTTTAATTTTTTTATTGGTAACATTGATATTTACTTCTTCATATTCCACTCTTACTTTTTTACTTTCTTTGGGAATTATTCTTTCCGGATTTAAATACTTCGGAAATTTTTTATTATTTTGATTTTCTTTTAAAGCATCCATTAATTCATAAGGATTAAAATTACCGGTTACCACTAAAAACATATTTTCTGGATGATAAAAATTATTAAAGACTAATTTGATATCCTCTAAAGTTATCTTTTTAACATCTTTAGCACTTCCGGTAATTAAATCTTTATAAGGGTATTCATTAAAAATATTATCTAAATGTTTAAAAAGCATAACAGTATAAGGATCATCTTCCCCCATTTTGGCTTCCTCTACAATTATACCCTTTTCATTTTTAACAATACTTTTGGTAAAATAATCATTTTGAACAAAATCAACTAAATGAATCACATTATCTTTAGCATTAGAGGTGCCTAAAACTTGATAATTAGTATAATTAAAAGTTGTAAAAGCATTGGAATCACTTCCCATTTTAAAGAAAAAATCATGAGCGGTGGTATCTTTACTTTCATTAAATTTAATGTGTTCTAAAAAGTGCGCTACTCCTTTAGGTACTTCATAAGTTTTACCATTCATTAGAAATTTATTAAATATTGAGCCATATTTAACTGATAAAGTTCCATAAAAAGTATTAACATCTTTTTTAACCCACATATAAACTTTTAAACCATTAGAAAGTTTTTCATAATAAATGGTTTCATTTAAACCTTTAAGATTTATTTCTTTCATTACTCCTCACCCCCATTATCAGTGGCATCTTGAATATAAACCGTATTTAAACTTAAATTTTTGGCACATTTAATCACATCTTCTCTTTTGACCTTTTGAATTAAAGCACTTCTTTCTTCAAGTAAAGGTACATTATCAAAAACATGAAAAATATAATTACTTAAAATAGATACATTATTATCACTACTCATTTTTAAAGAAACCGCTAAATTCTTCTTGGCATCTTCTAAAGTAGTATCTAAGAATTTTCCTTTAACCATTTCACTAACCGCTTTTTCAATTAGTTTTCTTGCTGTACCTACATTTTTCTTATCTAAAGATACTTCAATAACTAATAACTCATCATATTTTAAATATAAACTTCTAACCGCATAGCATAAAGAATTTTTAGAACGCAGGCTTTCATAAAGTTTACTCGTAATACCACCTGAACCAAATATATAATTAAAAACATAGAAAGCACTATTCCGCATCTCTTTAGTTAAATCTTTAATATTATAAACCATAACTAAAGTACTTTGCACAAAATTAGATTTTTCTTTAACCACTAGAGGTTTTTTTCTTAATTTGTTATTTACAATTAATTTCGGTTTATTTATCTTTATTACTCTATTTATATAACTATCTTTAATTATTTTCACTATTTCATCCATTTTATAATTACCAATAACAAAGATATCACAATTAGAAGTCTTCAATAATTCAAGGTAAGCTTCATATAAAGTATGCGGAGTAATATTTAAAACCTCTTCTCTTTCCCCAAAAACTTTAAAAGAACTAGGAGAGGTATTATCCATTTTTTCTAAAGCTTTAATAATGGCAAGTCTATCAGATGATTCTTTTAAACTTTCAATTTCTTCAAGGAGTCTTTTTCTAATAATATTAAAGTTAGTTAAATCAAATTCTTTATTCTTAACTTTCGGATTATTAATAACTTTAAAAGGAAAAGATACAGCTTCTTTTAAATAATCGGAATCATTTATATATTCCGGATCAATAAATTCAAAAATAAAGGAAATCGTATATAAATTACCCGTTTTATTGGTAACACCATAAAAAATAGATTTATATAATTCTTCTAAACGAATGGCCATATCTTTTCTTCTTTGAAAGTCTTTAGAACAATCAGTTAAAATATCACTTAAAAAAGTAAAAAGAGGTAATTCTTCTTTTTTTACTTCTCTTCTAAAAATTATTTCCATTCTAATCGTTTTAAATTTATCAGTTTTAATGGTATGAATATTATAAGAATCACAATCATATTTTTTATATTCCATAACTCACCTCTTTACTAGTTATTATAACATAAATTTAGTTATTTATGAGTTTCTTATATTGTTTTAGTAAAAATTCATCTGTCATTCCGGCTAGATAATCTAAAACTATACGCTCCGGACTATTTTTTTGATATTCTTCATTCATACTAACTAAATAATGTTTATAAATAATTGATTTATGATTACCTTTTTTTAAATCATCTAAATAATAATCAAATAATTTATTAAAAGCATCTTTAACCATTTCTTTTTCTTCAGAAGTGGCGGCTTTATTATAAATATATTTGTAATTAAAAGTTTTTAAGTCCTCTAGGGCCTCATAAACTTCTTTACTTAATTTAATATAATTTTTACCCATACTATTTTTAATAATATCAATTATTAAAGTATTAACTACCTCTTTATTCGTGCATCCTAAAACATCAGTAATTTTTTTCGGAACCATCTCTTTGGTAATGATATTATTTCTAATGGCATCTTCCACATCTTTTCCAATATAAGCAATTAAATCACTAATTCTAACCACACAACCTTCTAAAGTCATGGGACGCATTTTTAAAATCACTTCTTTATCTTGATAAGACTTATGGTACTCTTCTAAAAATTCTTCCTTCGTTTTCTTTCTTGGTTCATATTTATTTAAAGCAATTTCCCCATTATGACACATAATCGCATCTAAAACCGGAATCGTTATATTTAAACCTTCCCCATAATTTTCAATTTCCATTAAAAGTCGAACACTTTGAATATTATGATTAAAATAACCTAAATGATGTTTTAAACTTATTTCATTTAGAATAGATTCCCCTAAATGGCCAAAAGGAGCGTGACCCAAATCATGACCTAAAGAAGCAGCCTCGATTAAGTCTTCATTTAAAGATAAAGCCCTTCCAATGGTTCTTGCTATTTTACTTACGTATTGCACATGGGTCATTCTTTTTTGTAAATGGTCATTCCCAGGATGCGTAAATACTTGCGTTTTATCAATATAACGCGTATAGGATAAAGAATATAAAATACGGTCAATATCTCTATAAAATGTCGGTCTTAAATCAGGTTCTTCAGGAATTATTCTTTCCCCTTTTTCATAAGGACAAGCAAAAGGCCCTAGAGATTTTATTTCCATAGATTTTCTTATTTCATCTTCATTCATCATTCTACCTCCGTAAACCGATATTCTTCTTCTACATCCGGATATTTATCTTTATCAACTTTCGATAAAAACATCTCATAATCTCTTACCCAATTATGCAATCCATCCGTATAAACAACCACTTTATGTTTATCTTCACTATCAAAAGCGACACATATAACTTTATAAATATTTCCTTTAAAATGGCGATAAGTACCACCTACTTTAACTTCCCGCATAACTCACCTCTTACTTTTCTTTATTATTTAAAAAATCATGTAAACAATTTAACATAAATTCAAACTCATATCTGGTAAAAACAGTTACATCTTTATTTTCTTCGCCAATAACATGAATAATTGGTAAAGGACAATTTTTAATGGCATTACGATAAAAAGAATTTTGAATTGCACTTATATATAACTCCTCAATTAAATTGTCATATTCAATAGAGTCTCTTTTTATTTTTTTACCCTTAAAATATACTATACATGTCTTTTTCCAATCGTAGTTAGTGGCCTCTTTTAAAACTAAAGCCTCTTTCCCACTATAAGCAAATAATTTCTTTTGGAGGCGTCTATTTGGAAATTTAATACCTTGGAAAAAAGCCTCGATTGAATGAAAGTGATATCCCTTAAATTTAAAATCATAAGGAAAAAGATTAGATAAAAGTTTGGGATAACTTCCTTTTAGAGAATAACTGACATTAATCCATTTTTCACTTTCGCCAATATAACCATTTTCATCTTTTACTAAAATATCTTCACAATATATTTTATCATCTTTGGTAACTAATTTTAATTCTTTAAAATGATAATTCTTTTTAAATTCTCGAAATTCTTGCAATTCTTTTTTATAACTCATATCCATTACCTTTTATTTAATTATCCATATCTTCTAAAGAAGACATAAGTAAAAAATCTTTCAATTTTAAATGTTTAACTGTGCTTGTTGAATAATCAATATCATCATTGGTAATTAATATTTTTTGATTATTATTATCAAGTTTAGTAAAAGCCCCAAATTCTCGATTATATGTACTTTCATTTTCTACACTATAAGCAACTTGAATATAATATTCTTTACCATCTTTACTAGCTATAAAATCTATCTCTTTATCATCATCACTTTTATTAAATACTTTTAATCCATAACCCATATATATAAGTTCATTGTAAACAACATTTTCTAAATTATGCGTTAAATCATAACGATTATTTATATTTCTTAACGAATTAAACGATACATCTTCATCATATATTTTAAAATAATACGTAAGCTCACTCTTCGTTTTAGAAGAATATGGTTTAATGCGATTAATAACATAAGCTTTTTCTAAATAACCTAAATATTTAATTATAGTATTAATTGAACATTTAATATGTTCATTTTTTAAATAATCTTCAATAGAGCGAGAAGAAAAAATCCTAGAGTTAGACAATAAAACATAATTTACAATTCTTCTAAATAATTCTTCATTATTTATTTTAAAACGAATAATTAAATCTCGAAATATTATAGACTCATTTAAATCTTTTAAATAAGTTATCATATCTTTTTCGTTAAATTCCAATCTTTTAGGAAATCCACCCCAAACTAAATAATCCGAAATACTACATTCTTTTTTTAATTCTTTAGCATACTCTAATATTTCTTTATAAACAAATGGCCTTATTCTAAATGTTACATAACGGCCACTGAAAGCATCCGTATACTCTTTAGCTAAAAGTTTAGAATTAGAACCAGTTATAAAAACAGAATTATCATGAAGTCTTAATGTTTTTACGGCTTTATTCCAATCTTTTACTTCTTGTATTTCATCTAGAAAGATATAACATTTTCCATCTTTACGATTATTATTTACATATTCAATTAATTTTTCACTATTATAAATATTTGCAGAAACCTCTTCATCTTCAAAGTTTAAATAAATAATATTATCAGTTTTCTTACTTATTTCCTTTTTTATTTGTTCTAAAATTATTGATTTACCACATCTTCTAACTCCGACAATTATTTTAATTAAATCACTATCATAAAATCCTCTTATTTCTTTTAAATAATGTTCTCGGTTAATCATTTTTTTCGTCACCTCTTATTTTAATTATAGTGAACAATTTTTCTGAAGTCAACCAAATTGTTCACTCGGGTGAACAATTTTACAAAATTTAAAAAAATGTTCACTCAAAAAACAAGAGAACTTTCCTCTCTTATTTTCCTAAACTCAAGGTTCTTTCTAACTTTTTATCTTTAGTACTATCTAATTTATTTAAAGTTGTTAAATAATCTTCACTTAATAACTGCGTACTTTTAGTTTTATATAAACTATTATTTAATTCCATTTCTATATAAGCTATTTGTTTTAATACACTCATTTCCAATTCTATTTCTTCTTCGCTATGAACTCTTCCATTTTTTAAAATAATTCTTTCTTTTTCTCTTTTATATAATTCGGTTAATTTTTCTATAGTATTTAAATATTTATCTCTATCACTTCCTAGTGGTAATTCTTTTACTTTATCTACTAATTTATTAATTTCTAATAAATATAAATCTTTTACTTCTTTGCCTTTGATAATGTTTTCCGTTACTTCTGATTTTTCAGGATTATCTAAATATTTTAAATAATCCTCATACTGTTTACTAAAATTTCTATATTCTATTTCTAACTTTTCTAACTCTTGAATAGTTTTAATAAAAGAATAGCGATTATTAAAAGGAAGACTACCAATCATTATTTTAATTAATTTACCAAGACAAGGTTCATAGTCAAGAAAATCAAGGCAATTTACGCCAATAAATATAACTATAAAACCTAAAAGCGAAAACTTTAGAGGAACTTCAATCATTAAACCAATAAAGAATCTCAAAATCGCTGTTATTATTAATGCTGTTATTAATAATAGTCCAAATCCCCCATAAACATCTTTTAAATTGTCTGTATAACTTCCCAATATATGATATTGATGGTTTTTTTTAAGTAAATTATGTTTTAATCTTAGAATAACATCTATTTTTTTAGAAATATTATTTCTTATTTCTTCTCTATCTATAGCATCAACACTATTTTTAAGAACTTCTAAATATTCTTTTAGTTCTAAACATTGTTGCATAGTATCTTCGTTTAATTTATATCTATTATTTTTTTCTTCCAATCTTTTTTGTTTTTTTAATTCTTTGCTTTTTTTCTTTTCTTCATCTTTTAATTCATCATAATTAGCGCTGTAATCTTTAAAATTTAATTTAGACATAAATAAACCTCCTTTATTTTCCTAAACCTAAGGTTCTTTCTAACTTTTTATCTTTTGTATCATCTAACTTTCCTAAAGTGGTTAAATAATCCTCACTTAATAATTGAGTACTTTTAGTTTTATATAAACTATTATTTAATTCCATTTCAATATAAGCTATTTGTTTTAAAATACTCATTTCAAATTCTATTTCTTCTTTACTATGAACCCTTCCATTTTTTAAAATAATTCTTTCTTTTTCTCTTTTATATAATTCAGTTAGTTTTTCTAAAGTATTTAAATATTTATCTCTATCACTTCCCAAAGGTAATTCTTTTACTTTATCAGCTAGTTTAGTTATTTCTAATAAATATAAATCTTTTACTTCTTTGCCTTTGATTATATTTTCCGTTACTTCGGATTTTTCAGGACTATCTAAATATTCTAAATAATCCTCATATTGATTACTAAAATTATTATATTCTTTTGCTAATTTTTCTAACTTTCGAATAGTTTTAATAAAAGAATAACGATTTTTAAATGGAAGACTACCAATAATTATTTTAATTAATTTACCAAGACAATGATCATAGTCAAGAGAATCAAAACAATCTAAGCCAATAAATATAACTATAAAACCTAGGAAATAAATTTTTAGAGGAAGCTCAATCATTAAACCGATAAGGAATTTCAAAATTGCTATTGGTATTAATACCGAAATTGATAATAGAACAAAATTTACATAAACATCTTTTAATTTTTGCCAACTGTCCAAAATATTTATTTTTCCATTTTCATAAAGTAAATCACGTTTTAATTTTTGAATAATATCTATATTTTTATCAAGATTATTTATCATTTCTTCTCTATCTATAGAATCAACACTATTTTTAAGAACCTCCAAATATTCTTTTAGTTCTAAACATTGTTGCATAGTATCTTCGTTTAATTTATATCTATTATTTTTTTCTTCCAATCTTTTTTGCTTTTTTAATTGTCTATTATTTTTAATTTTTTCATATTTTAATTCATCATAATTATCACTATAATCTTTAAAATTTAATTTAGGCATAAGTATTTATCCCCCTTAGATAAGTTAATATTATATATTATTTTAAATATAAAGTAAACAAAAAAACTCAAGGATATTTCACCTTAAGTTTAATTTGTTTTAAGCAACTTCTTCGCCATCATTAGCTAAGAATTTTTCCTCTAATACTTCACTAGCATCATCATCTAATAATTCTTTTTCTAGTTCAAGCTCAATGTCACTATATTGTCTTGCTCCTGTACCAGCAGGAATAAGTTTACCAATAATAACATTTTCTTTTAAACCAATTAAATTATCAGTTTTACCACGCATAGCGGCATCGGTTAAAACTCTTGTTGTTTCTTGGAATGATGCTGCTGATAAGAAGGAATCAGTTTCTAGTGATGACTTCGTAATACCTAACATTATTGGGTTACCTTTAGCAGGAACACCACCTTTTAAGATTACTGGTTTATTGCCATCAGTAAATTCTCTTAAACTAACTGTTAAGCCTTCAACAAAGTCCGTATCACCAGCATCGATAATTCTTACCTTATTAATCATTCTCTTAACAATAATTTCAATGTGTTTATCGTTAATATCAACACCTTGAAGTTTATAAACATTTTGAATTTCTTTTAGGATATATTCTTGAGCTGTAAGTGGATCAGTAACCGCCAGTAATTCTTTTGGAGCAATAACACCTTCGGTAAGTTTATCACCTGCTTCAACTTCATCACCAACTTCAACCCGAAGTTTCATATTGTAATTTGTTACATGCTCTTTCGTACCTGAAGCATTTTCAATTAAGATTGAATATTTACCGTTTTCTTCTGTAATTCCCACTACTTTACCAGTAATTTCCGCAATAGTAGCTTTGAATTTAGGAGTACGAGCTTCGAATAATTCTTCAACTCTAGGTAAACCTTGCGTAATATCGTCTCCACCAGCAACACCACCAGTGTGGAATGTACGCATGGTAAGTTGGGTACCAGGTTCACCAATTGATTGAGCGGCCATAATACCTACGGCTTCGCCAGTTTCAACTAAGTTACCAGTGGCAAGATTACGGCCATAACATTTTTGGCAAACACCATTAAGAGTTTTACAAGTTAGAACACTTCTAATTTCGACTCTCTTAATACCGGCCTTTTTAATCTTAGCCACAATATTTTCGGTAATCATTTCGCCAGCTTCAAGAATTGTTTCTTTAGTTTCAGGATCTACAATCTTTTTAGAGGCAAATCTTCCTAAAATTCTTTCTTCTAAACTTTCAATTACGGAACCATCTTTATCATTAATTAAATCATAAACAACTACACCTTGCATTGAACCACAATCGTGTTCTTTTACAATGATATCTTGTGCTACATCAACAAGTCTTCTTGTTAAGTAACCAGAGTCAGCGGTACGTAAAGCGGTATCGGCAGAACCTTTTCTGGAACCATGGGTTGATAAGAAGAATTCTGATACGGATAAACCTTCCATAAAGCATGAGGTAATCGGAATTTCTACGGTTGTACCATCTGGTTTGGCCATTAACCCACGCATACCAGCAAGTTGGGTAAAGTTGGAAATCTTACCACGAGCTCCACTGTTCATCATCATGAAGATTGGGTTTTTGAAATCATCTTTAGCAATCGCAGCAAGAGCATCTTTAACTTGATCAGTTGCTTCAGACCAAATTTGAATAACGCCATTATATCTTTCTTGTTCGGTAATTAAACCTTTTTGATATTGTTTGTTAATCTTATCAACTCTCTTTTTCGCTTCCGCAATAATTTCGTCCTTCGCATCACTTCTAACTACATCGGCAGCAGATACGGTAATACCAGCAATAGTTGAATATTTAAATCCTTGATCTTTTAATTTATCAAGCATTACTGATGTCTCAGTAGTCTTATATCTTTTGAATACTTGCGCAATAATTTGACCTAGTGTTTTTTGAACAAATGGTCCCACTAGAGGCATTTTCTTGATTTCTTCTTCTAAGTTAGTTCCCATACTTAAGAAATATTTACTTGGTGTAATACCTTCAATATTTTCTTTTGTACCTTCATTTAGATATGGGAATGTATCTGGTAAAATTTCATTAAATTTAATTTTACCAACGGTTGTAACTAAATATTTATCTTGTTGTTCTTCGATAAATAATTTATGTTTAAATGATTTTACCGGAATCGCAATTCTGGTATGTAAATCAATTTCTCTTCTTTCATAAGCCATTAAAGCTTCATTACAATCTTTATAAGCTTTACCTTCGTTTCTACCACCAGCTTCTTCCATAGTAAGATAGCAGTTACCAAGTACCATATCTTGGCTTGGGGTAACGATTGGTTTTCCATCTTTTGGATTTAAGATGTTATTAGCACCAAGCATTAAGATACGTGCTTCAGCTTTAGCTTCTTCCGATAATGGAACGTGAACAGCCATTTGGTCACCATCGAAGTCGGCATTGAAGGCTGTACATACAAGTGGGTGTAAACGAATAGCCTTACCACCAACTAATTTTGGTTCAAAAGCTTGAATACCAAGTCTATGTAGCGTTGGGGCTCTATTTAGCATTACAGGATATTCTGTAATAACATCTTCAACGATATCCCAAACACATTCATCTCTAGCTTCAATTAATTTTTTAGCACCCTTAATGTTATGAGCTAAACCTCTTTCTACTAAACCATGAATAACATGAGGTTTAAATAGTTCAATAGCCATTTCTTTAGGTAAACCACATTGATACATTTTAAGATTTGGTCCAACAACGATAACAGAACGACCAGAATAGTCAACTCTCTTACCAAGTAAGTTTTGACGGAATCTTCCTTGTTTACCTTTTAACATACTAGATAAACTCTTTAATGGTCTATTAGAAGCCGCCGTAATACTTCTTCCCCTTCTACCATTATCAAATAAAGAGTCAACAGCTTCTTGAAGCATTCTCTTTTCATTTTGAACAATGATAGTTGGAGCTCCAAGTTCTAGTAATTTCTTTAAACGGTTATTTCTATTAATAATTCTTCTGTATAAATCATTTAAATCACTGGTTGCAAAACGACCACCATCAAGTTGAATCATAGGTCTTAATTCTGGAGGTATAACTGGTAAAACAGTTAAAACCATCCATTCCGGTTTATTGCCTGATTCTTGGAATGATACTAGAGCATCTAATCTTTTAACAAGACGAATTCTCTTTTGACTAGTAGCATTTTCAAGTTCGGCTCTAACATTCTCTATTTCTTTATCAATATCGACTCTTTTAAGTAGTTCTTGGATAGCTTCCGCACCCATTCCTACTTTAAAAGTATTACCATATTTTTCATAATAGGCTCTATATTCTTTATCAGATAAAGTTTGTTTTTCTTCTAGAGGAACATTTCCGGGATCAATTACGACATAACTAACGAAGTATAATACTTCCTCTAAATCTCTTGGACTCATATCAAGTACTAAGCCCATTTTAGAAGGAACACCTTTAAAGAACCAGATGTGAGAGCATGGAGCCGCAAGTTCAATATGCCCCATTCTCTCTCTTCTTACTTTAGAACGTGTAACTTCAACACCACAACGGTCACAAACAACGTTTTTATATCTTAATCTTTTGTATTTACCACAAGAACATTCAAAATCTTTGGTAGGTCCGAATATTTTTTCACAAAATAATCCGTCTCTTTCAGGTTTTAATGTACGATAGTTGATAGTTTCTGGTTTTTTTACTTCTCCATAAGACCAACTACGGATTTTCTCTGGAGACGCAATACTAATTTTAATACCTTTAAATTTACTTACATCTATCATTATTCCACCTCGATATCTTCTTCTAATTCTTCACCAGGAAATTCTAAATCATCTAATGAGTCTTCTTCCTCAACTTCCTCTTCTTCAACTGGAGTGAATGGTTCTTCTCCTTCAGGAGTTTCCGGAAGTTCAATTTCCTCAATTCTAAATGGTTCATTGTCATCTTCATCTTCTTCAATATCTTTAAATTCTAAGACATTGTCATCATTATCAACAACTTGAACATCTAATCCTAGAGCTTGGAATTCTTTAACTAATACTCTAAATGATTCTGGAACACCAGCTTGATTTACAAGTTTACCTTTAACTAAGGCTTCATAAACTTTAACTCTTCCGACTATATCATCAGCTTTAACGGTTAAGATTTCTTGAAGAACGTGAGCAGCACCATAAGCATATAAGGCCCAAACTTCCATTTCTCCAAATCTTTGACCACCAAATTGCGCTTTACCACCAAGTGGTTGTTGCGTAACTAGTGAGTAAGGTCCAGTTGCTCTCGCATGTAGTTTATCATCAACCATGTGGTGAAGTTTAACCATATACATAACACCAACGGAAATTCTTTGATCAAATGGTTCACCGGTTCTTCCGTTATATAAAACAGTCTTACCATCTGGATCCATTCCCGCTTCTTTCATTTCTTCTTGAATATCTTCCCAAGAAGCACTGTCGAATACTGGCGTTGCATAATGAACACCTAATTTTTTACCAGCCATTCCTAAGTGTAATTCTAGGATTTGACCGATATTCATACGAGATGGAACCCCAAGTGGATTTAACATTATATCAACCGGACGACCATCTGGTAAGTATGGCATATCTTCTTCTGGTAAGATAAGAGAAATAACACCTTTATTACCATGTCGACCAGACATTTTATCACCAATTTGAATTTTTCTCTTTTGAATAATATATACTCTTATTACTTTTGATACTCCTGGTTGTAATTCATCACTATTTTCTTTAGTATAAACTTTAACATCATGAACAACACCACCAGCACCATGTTCAACTCTTAAAGAGGTATCTCTTACTTCTCTTGTCTTTTCTCCGAATATTGCATGAAGTAATTTTTCCTCACTTGTAAGTTCTTGAACACCTTTTGGTGTAACTTTACCAACTAAAATGTCGCCTTCTTTAACTTCGGTACCAATTTTAACAATACCATCAGCATCAAGATTTTTACGAGCATCTTCTCCAACATTTGGAATATCTCTTGTAATTTCTTCTGGTCCAAGTTTCGTATCACGACATTCAATATCGTAGTGATCGATATGTAGAGATGTATAAACATCATCTTTAACTAATCTTTCATTTAAGATAACAGCATCTTCGTAGTTATAACCATTATAAGTCATGAAAGCAACAGTCATGTTTTTACCTAAAGCAAGTTCACCTTTTTCAGTAGATGGACCATCAGCAATAACTTGACCACGATGAACTTTATCACCCTTTTTAACTAATGGATGATGGTTAATAGAACTAGAAGCATTACTTCTTTCAAAGTTCGCTAAATGATAAGTATCACTACCATTTTTAACTTTAACGACAATTTTTAAAGCATCGGCATATTCGACAACACCATCGGCTTTACAAACGATAGTAGAACCAGAGTCACGAGCGGCAATCCACTCAACACCAGTACCAACAATTGGCGCTTCACTTGTTAAAAGTGGCACAGCTTGTCTTTGCATGTTAGAACCCATCAAAGTTCTGTTAGCATCATCGAATTCCAAGAATGGAATACAACTTGTGGTAACAGATACAACTTGACTAGGAGCTACGTCAACAAAGTCCACTAAATCTTTTTTAACCATGACGTTATCACCATTGTGACGAACTAGAATTTCATCATCAACAATAGCATTTTTATCATCTAATTTAACTGTGGCTTGACTGATATATAAATCTTGTTCTTCATCAGCAGTCATATAAACAATTTCATCTTTAACAACTCCATTTTCCACTTTTCTATAAGGAGTCATAATGAAACCATATTCATTAATTTTTGCATAACCAGCAAGACTGGTAATAAGTCCAATATTTTGACCTTCAGGTGATTCAATTGGACAAATTCTGCCGTAGTGAGATGAGTTAACATCTCTTACTTCCATACCAGCACGTTCACGAGAAAGTCCCCCTGGCCCTAAACTTGATAAACGTCTTTTATCAGTAAGTTCGGCAATTGGGTTAATTTGGTCCATGAACTTAGATAATTGGCTTGATCCAAAGAATTCTTTTAAAGCTGCCGTTACCGGACGAATGTTTATTAAAGTTTTAGGAGTAATATTTTCAACTTCTTGCGTTGTCATTCTTTCTCTAATAACTCTTTCCATTCTAGAAACACCAGTTTTAAATTGATTTTGAATTAACTCACCAACTTGACGAACACGTCTATTTCCTAAGTTATCTATTTCATCAGTATTACCAATTTCATCATGTAAATTTAAATAGTATGATACAGCGGCATAAATATCCGGAATAGTAAGTCTCTTTTCATCTATACTTGTATCAATACCAATAATTTTTATAGTTTTCTTATTATCATTTTTATCATATACTAAAACTTCTTGAATCTTATTATAATCATCAAGTTCCATATTAGTTATAGTTTCTTTTAAATTGTAACCTTTTTCTAAAGCTGCTCTTATTTCCGGAAGAATTTCTTTAGTTACTAAAGTACCTTTGGCAGCTACTACCTTTTTACCATCTTTAATGTCTTCTGCTAAAGTACAACCAACTAAACGGTCACAAACATTTAATTTCTTATTAAATTTATATCTTCCTACTTTTGCTAAATCATAACGGAAACGGTCAAAGAATCTCGTTATTAATTGGTTTTTGGCACTATCTAATGTTGCTGGTTCACCTGGTCTTAATTTTTCATAAATTTCAATTAAGGCTTCATCAGTATTTTTCGTACTATCTTTTTGAATCGTATTTTCTAAGAATTCATTCTCGCCAAAAACACTAATGATATCTTCATCACTAGATAAACCGATTGCTCTTAAGAATGTTGTTACCGGAACTTTTCTTGTTCTATCAATTCTTACGTAAACAACATTTTTAGCGTCTGTTTCAAACTCTAACCAAGTTCCTTTATTCGGAATAACTTCTCCCGAAATAATATGACGACCATTTTTATCTATTTCCTTTTTAAAATAGATAGATGGACTACGAACAAGTTGAGAGACAATAACTCTTTCGGCACCATTAATAATAAATGTACCAGCCTCCGTCATTAAAGGCATATCCCCAAGGAATATTTCTTGTTCTTTTACTTCTCCTGTTTCATGAATGAATAATCTTGCTTCTACTTTTAAAGGAGAGGCATAGTTTACCATTCTTTCTTTTGCTTCCTTAATAGAATATCTTGGTTCTTCAAAAGAATAATCTCCAAATTCTAAGGAAATATTTCCCGTAAATGATTCCACAGGAAATAAATCATCAAAAACTTCTCTAATTCCTTTGTCTAGGAAGTCTTGATAACTTTTCTTTTGAATTTCTAATAAGTCTGCAAGTTCAAGTGTGTTTTTAGATTTTGCAAAGCTTCTTCTTTCGCGATAATCTCCAAATTTTAAGGTCTTATAAGCCACGATATCACCCCTATACATTTTTTTGAATTTGAAAATTCGAACATGTCACCAATTTATAATTTTATCAACATTTGACTATGAAGTCAATAAATTTTTGGCAGAAATTACCCAAAACCCTTTACTTTTTTCAATAATTTCACAACTGCTTGACTTTTCAAGCACTTTTTTGACACTTTTCGCCCCTTGATCTTTGGATATAACAAACCAAAGTTCCCCATCTTTATTTAATCTTGCTAATCCCCCTTCTAAAAATTCCATTAAAACTTTTTTACCCGCTCTAATAGGAGGATTAGTAATAATTAAATCATATTTTTTTTCTACCCCTTCATAGATGTTTCCTTCACTTACTTTACAATCAACATTATTTTCTTCGATATTCATTTTACATAAATGAACCGCTCTTTTATTTATATCAATCATATCAACATGCTTATTTAATATTTTACTTAAAGTAATACCAATAAAACCATAACCACAACCAATATCTAAAATACTATTTACTTCTTTTTTATTCGTAGCTAAAAAAGTTTTAACCAAAAATAAACTAGCATAATCTATTCTATTTTTCGAAAAAACTCCATTATCACTTTTAAACATAAAATCATATGCATCCAATGAGAATTTTATGCATCTAATTTCACTTTTTAAATTTTCTGGATTGGTAAAATAATGTTCCAATTCTTTTCCCCGTTTCTTGTATAGTTAGTATATCATATTTATTTCCTTGTATCAAGTGTTAATCACACAAAGAGTAATCAAATTCTAAATCTTTTTTCATTATAATATTTTTATTATTACAAGTAAGAATATTAAATTTATCTAGTTCATATATATTATGATTATCTTCACTCTTAACTAAAGCATCCTTTATTAAATCTTCAAAAGTAAATTTGCCATCTTTTAAAACATAATCGAGTTCATAATTACCAACATCGTAATTCACAAAAACATCATCAATACAAACGGTATAAAAATTATCCGTATACTCTTTTAAAGATTTATCACAAGTATTACTTTCAATAACCTCTAATTTATAATGACTATACAAATCATTATCTTCGACTTTCGTGTTAATTAAAGTAAGTTCTTCATCACTTTTCTTAAAATTATCTAAAAGTCCCACTACCGTAATATAATCATATATCTTATAATTTTTTATTTCTTCTTCATTTAAATATATAACTAATTTACTTTCATCATTAAATTTAACATAACCATTTAAATCTTTATCGGAAGTTGTATATTCTTGCATTTCGATTTTACTTTTGCCAATTATTTTACTAATCTTACCCGTTACCTTAATAAACTTATGACTATACTTCCTATATGAAGTTGAAGGCTCCGCTAGAAGAGTGTTAATATCCATATCATCCATTAACTTAGTATCACAAGCAAAATTCATTTGATATTCATTATCAAAGATATATTCATCTTCACATTTATATATGCGGTAAAATAAACTATTATAAACCGATACATCTTTATTCATTTTATTTTCTAAAATATAAATGGGACTCATATCTAAAGTATAAGTTTTAATATAATCTAGACTATAAGTAAATACTAATAATAAAATAGGTAAATAAATAAGCCAAAATAAACCCGCCTTTTTTAAAGTTACTAAATAAACATCTAATAACATTATGCCCACTACTAAAGAGATTAATTTTAAAATGGTATAAGCATTTATAAAAAAAGGAACAATTATTAAAATTAAACTAACTATTAAAATTACTATATTTTTATTTTTCATACTATCACACTTCTATTATAACCTAAAAAATATATAAAAACAAAAAAGATTAGCATTTGCTAACCTTTTATTTACTAAATTTTTACTTATTAGTTTAAAGCATCTTTTAATTTGCTTCCTGCTTTAAATGAAGCAACTGTCTTTGCAGGAATTTTTAAAGGTTCTTTAGTTAGAGGGTTAATACCTTCTCTAGCAGCTCTTTTTTTAGCACTAAAAGTACCAAAACCAACTAAAGTAACTTTTCCTTCCTTTTTAAGTCCAGTAGTTACACCTTCAAATACAGCATCTACTGCTCTAGCAGCGGCAGCTTTTGAAAGTTCTGCTTTTTCAGCAACGATTTCTACTAATTCTTGTTTAGACATGTTTCTTACCTCCTCATATTCGTTTTTAAACAACATCTAATTGTTTCGGACGTATTGTCCTCACATATTAAGATTATCAAAAAAATTATCTAAAATCAATAAAAAATATTAAAAAATTGCGATAATATCGCAATTTTATCTTCTAATTAACTTATTTTTGACATATTTTCCTTATAAAACAATAGCAATTAAGTTATTTGAGCCTTTATTAACAATCTTCGTAACCGTATTTGAAAGTTTGAAACGCGTATTTTCAGGCATCATATTTAGCTTAGCTTGAATGCCTTCGCCCACAATTACTTCGAGACTACGACCAAAGATTTCACTTTTCCAAATACTACTTGGATCTGTTTCATAATCTTTCATTAAATAATCAATTAATTCTTTACTTTGTAACTCACTTCCTATAATTGGTTCAAAAGTACTTTCCACATCCACTTTCATTAAATGAATACTGGAAGCAATTGCTTTTAATTTAACGCCATAACGGCTTCCTTGTTTAACTATTTCTGGTGTTTCTAATTTCATATCTTTTAAAGTTGGATAAACAATACCATAACCAGTTGTTTTGGCTTGTTTCATGGCACTTCTAATCATTTCGGTTTCTTCTTTGTTTTCTTTATATGTGGCAAATATTTTTAATAGCCCTGCTTTAGTCGTGGCACTTTCGCCCATAAAACTTTTTAAAGTCGCATTATATAATTCATTCGGACTTTCTAGATTAATTGTTACGGTTCCACTTGCTGTATCAAGTTCACTAATGTAAGCTTTGGAAATATATTCACTATCTTCAAAATGACTCGTAATATAATCAATATCTTTGACTTTAGAAACACTTACGACACTTTCTTTAATCTTATCTAAATAATGAGCCTTAATTTCATTAGTATTCGGAAGAACATGTACCCATTCTGGCATATTAACTAAAATATCTAAGACTGGGAATTCATATAAAGCCTCTTTTAAGATATTCATGATTTCTTTTTCATTCATCGCTTCGACATTAATTGGCATAACCGGAACATCATAACTATCACTTAGTGTTCTTGATAACTCTACCGTTTCCGTATTCGTTGGATGAGAGGAATTTAAAACCACAATGAAAGGTTTTCCTATTTCTTTTAGTTCACCTACTATTTTTTCTTCCGCTTCAATATAGTTCTCTCTTTTAATTTCCCCAAAAGAGCCATCAGTTGTTACCACTATCCCTATTGTGGAGTGATCTTTAATAACTTTTTCCGTTCCTACTTCAGCAGCCTCAACAAATGGAATGGCATCCGGAAACCATGGAGTTTTAACCATTCTAGGGTTTCCATCTTCATCTTCATAGCCATTAGCCTCCGGAATAACATAACCTACACAATCTACGAGTTTAATATTCGTTTCAAAATTATCGACCTTAATATTAGCTCCATTACTTGGCACAAATTTAGGTTCTGTTGTCATAATCGTTTTACCTTCGGCACTTTGAGGAATTTCATCTAAACATTTCTTTTTATCAAAGTCTTCGGTTATATTTGGTACCACTAAATTTTCAATAAAACGTTTAATAAAAGTTGATTTACCAGTTCTAACGGCTCCAACGACACCTAAGTATATTTCCCCATTTCCTCTTTTAGCTATCGAAGATATTATATTTTCTTTTTCCATAACTTCTCTCCTTTATCTACTTAATGCTATGATAAAAAATAAAGTTTATGCAAAAAAAGGATACAATCATATAAATTGTATCCAAGGTCTAGTATAAATAGTATATGTCATTTCTGCACATCTGTATCTTGCAGCCTATGCTTCCATGGACTTTGCTTTTGTCTAGTATTTATTATAGCGATATCACAAAAAGCCAAAAATACCGCTAGAAAATTAATAAAATGACCTGAGAAATAATTTTTAAATTTTTTAACCTTTGTTAAGTTTTATAGATGTGTACTAATATTGTAAATTTAAACCATTCATATCGTCATAGTATTGATACATTCCATTTGTAAAAACAAATACTTCACCTAATCCTGCTCCACCAAGTGTATAAGTTTGTGATTGAGCTAAAGTAATATCTTTAACAGCGTGTTGATATGAAGCATATATTGATGGATGTGTAAGTGTTGGGGTAACATCACATTCGGTAGTTGCTTGTAAATATGATATAGTATTATTTACAATGTTCATGGATATACCATAACCAGCATTTAAACCATCACTACGATTAAATTTCTTAATATTAGTACCATTATAACCATATGAAATACTTTTTCTTGTTCCATTTTCTTTATATATTTGAGTTCCTTCTTGAGTGCCTTCACTAAAGTCAAAGCCATAACTTCTAAAACCTATAAGGTCAAAAGAACGAGTTGATGGAATACTTTTCCAAGTAGCTGTTGCAACAACACGATTCCAAACAGACCCACCAACTAAATTCAAAGAAAATGTTTTAGCAGTTGTTTCTTCATAATCGCCACCATCATTTAAATTTGGCTTTAAACCAGGATTAATTTTATCGTATTGTTCTTTACTAATAACTTTATCCGTAGTTATTCCTAGATGAGGATTATATTTTGTTTCAACATAAATGGTCTTAGTATCAACATTAGAAAAATCAAATTCTTTTAAGTGTTCATACTTTTCTTGAGTCATTAACATAATATAATCTTCCGTATAAACTTTTAAAAAGTTATTATATTCTTCTTCAGTCATTACTACACCATTATCATTAGTAATAGTTCCAGCATAAGTATATAATGGTAATACAACTAATAAACTAACTAAAGCAAAAAATATAAGCTTTATGTTCTTCAAATCCCTTTTATCTCCTTTCCACTTTCAATTTTAAAATTTTAGTCGAAATTTGACAACCTATATTTGCGAGAAGAACTATTCTACCAAAACGAGAATTGTTATTTCGTTAATAAGTTCAAGAAATTTTTCTTAATTAAATTCATAATATTTCTATAGTTATTACATTTTCCAACATGACAATCTATTATTTTATCTTGTTCATAATTATATTGATAACCTTCTATTTCAGTATTGGTTTTATCTTTAATAGATACATCTAAAATGTTTGTTTCCAAATTATAAATATAATCATATTTTAAAATATTATCTTCATATAAAAGTTCTACTTGATTGGATTCTATAAAAAATAGATATTTATATTCATTAATTGTTTTAGAAAACATCGTTGGAGTTGCTGTTGAAAATCCATTTTCTAATAATTTATTTTTTATCTCTTCATCTGTTAAATCAATTGGAACATACTCATCATTTTCATAAATTTCATCATTGTTATATAATTTACTATTTGAAAATTCCTCAACGAATTCTAGTTTTCCAACATATATTTTTTCTTCACCATTATTATTTATTATTTTAATTCTTAAATATAAGTTATCAATATAATCACCAAGATTATCTATTTTAATATAACTAATATAATTGCTAAAATAAATATTATCTAAATTTGTATAAGATTGTAATATACTTTCCTTACTATCTTTTAAATAAAACAAATCTGCAGATACAGTATCATCTTCTTCTATTTCTCTATTCCTTATTCTAACTGAACCAAGATTTAAAGTATCTTTAATATTAGTATCTATATATGTACCTTTAATACTATTAAAATCACTATTTTCTATATGTACTTTATATACGTGAAACTTATTATAAGTATTACTGAATATTAAAGCGCCAGTAACTACTAATAGAAAAGCAAGTAAAATAATTAAGATTACTTTAAGAATTCTCGTTGTCTTCTTGCTCATCTTATTAAATTCTTTAACAATACCAGCTACTATATCATTTTCATCATTGTCGCTAACTCTTGCAGTCATTAAATCATTAAAAGGAACATTAAAGAATTTACTAATTTGATAAATCATTTCTAAAGTTGGATAACTTTTACCTGTTTCCCATCTTGATACTGCTTTATCACTAATACCAAGTTTGTCTGCTAAATCCTTTTGGGTTAAATTCATTTCTTTTCTTAAACTACTAATTATACTTCCAAATTTACTCTCTATCATAAACACCACAATTTTATTTTAATACAAAATAATAGGTTTTTACAATATTTAGTTCTTATTGTATTTACATTTATCGTGAAAAGGACATATCATGCACTCTGGTTTAATACTCTTACATGTATATCTTCCAAAAAGAACTAATTGATGATGAAGTCTGCTCCATTTTTCTTTAGGAAAAGATTTCATAAGTTTCTTTTCAACCGTTAAAACATTATCAGTATCTTTCGCAAAACCTAATCTTTTGGAAACTCTTTCGACATGGGTATCTACCGCAATGGCTGGTTCATCAAAAAGATTAGATAAAACCACATTGGCAACTTTTCTTCCAACCCCAGGTAGACTTTCTAAGTATTTTCTATCATTGGGTACTTTACCATTTTGTTCTTTAATAAGTCTATTTGCTACTTCTTTTACATAGATAGCTTTTCTCGTATAGGTTCCAATAGGTCTTATTATATCTTCAATTACTTTTAAATCTAAATTAGCTAATTCTTCTAAACTATATTTAAATAAAGTTTTGGTAACCATATTAACTCTTTTGTCTGTTGTTTGAGCTGATAAAATGGTCGCAATTAAAAGTTCATAATCCTTAGTATAATCAAGTTCACACCTCGGATTAGGAATTAATTTATCTAAACTACTTATTACTTCTTCACTACTTATTTTCATTATCTTCCAACCAATTATATTCTAAAATATTTGTTTCTTCTAACTTTCTATTTTCATATCTATTTTTTAAATTATTTTCGACATCTTCCACTGTTTTAAAGCCTTTTTTTTGCCATTCATACAAAATAGTATCAATATATCTAATACTAGTAGCCCCATTATAAACGGCTTCATCTAAAGCTTTTAAAATTAATTCTTCACTATACATTTTATCGAGCCAAGCTTTAATAACTTCAAATTCCACTCCCGATAAAGGACGACCAAACTCACTTTCAAATTTCGAAAATATATCTTCTTTTAATTGTTTCTTTTCTTCCCTTTTTTTGGTTTCATTTAACTTTTCATAAAAATTATTTAAAGAAACTTTATCAATTCTTTTTCCTGTTATATCTTTTTCACTTTCTAAAGTAATTAATTTTTTACTAAATAAATTATTAAAAGCTTCCAAAAGAATATTAGAATCCACTTTTAACTTTTGACTAATTTTTTCTAAATCAAAGATTCCATCATCAGCATTTTCAAAATAAAGTAATAATAAAAATTCACTTAAAGATAAATTTAAGCACATAGCATTTTCAATAAAGTTGGCTTCAACAACAAACTTTTTATTATTACTCATTCTTTCAATCCTCTTTTCTATTTTTTAAATAGGCGATTAATTTCTTTTTATTATTTTCTAACTTGCCTTCTAAGATTAAACTCACAAGTTCTTCTTTAACTTCTTTAATAACTTTTGATGGTTTAATATTTAAAGTATTTAGGATATCACTGGAAGTAATATCTAAATCATTAATGGTTTTTAAAGTTAACTTTTTATATAAATTATTAACTTCTTTTTTATTAATATTTAGAATTTCAGATGCCACTAAAGAGTTATATAAGCCATGTTCATATAAAACTTTATTGGTGATTTCTCCTCTATCTAAAATACCTCTAATGCTTATTATATTTCTTATTTCTTGTTTTGTAAATGAAGAAGTAAAAGGAAAATCTAATTGAGCCCACATACCACAAATATCATTAACATAATTTACTTCATCATATTTAATATTAAGTAAATCAAGTATTTTAAATTCTTTTAAAAGACTAAGTCCTTTTTGATAATTTTTATTTAATAATATTTTGGTTATTTCTTCTTTAATTCTAATACTTGATAAAGTACTAACTAATTTATAATTTTCTTTAATACTTTTTTCTAAATCTTTATCTAAATCAAAGTTTAAATTACTTGCAAAACGAATAGCTCTTAATATTCTTAAAGGGTCTTCTTTTATTTTTAAATCGGTATCCCCAATCATTCTTATTTTATGATTAGTAATATCTTCAATACCATTTAAATAATCAATTATTTTTTCATTATAATCTAAACAAACAGCATTAATCGTAAAATCTCTTCTTTTTAAATCACTTTCTAAATCATTTAAATAAATAATTTCCGTGGGTTTTCTTCCTTCATATTTAATTTCTTTACGAAATGTTGTAATATCAATATTATAATTTCTGACCTTTAAATTAAAACCACCATAATCGTTTGAGTTATTATTGCTCGGAAAAAGTTTATGCAAGTCTTTTGGTAGGGCATTCGTACATATATCAATATCATTAGTTTTAATACCGAGTAAATAATCTCTCGTGAAACCTCCCACAACATAAGCTTCATAACCAGCATCATTAATAATTTTTAAGACATTTTTAATTATTTTGTCCATAGGCTCTCCTTATTTTTGACAAACCTCACAGTAGTAAGTACTTCTGCCGCCAATTTTTATTTTTTTAATTGGACGACCACATTTTGGACAAGGAAGACCTTCTTTTTTATGAACACATAAATAATCTTGATAATGACCGGTTACCCCTAAAGAAGAAGTATAACTCTTTATCGTGGTTCCTCCCATTTCAATCGCTTTTTTAATTATCTTTTTAGAAGAGGTAATAATACTTTCACATTCTTCTTTCGTAACTTCACTTGCTTTTTTTAAAGGATTAATACAGGCAGCAAATAACACTTCATTAGCGTAAATATTTCCAAGTCCACTTATTATTTCTTGATCTAATAAAACTGTTTTTATAGGTAATCTTTTACCTTTAAATTTATTAAGTAAATAATCACTAGTTAAATCTTTATCCATTGGTTCTTTTCCTTGTTTGGCTATTTCGATAGTTTTATCTAAATCACTCTTTTTAATTAATTTCATCCGTCCAAATTTTCTCGTATCATGATATCTTAAATCCGTGCCATCAACAAATGAGATAATAATATGTTCATGTTTAACAATTTTTTCCTTACTATCTTTAATAAAATATTTACCTTCCATTCTTAAATGACTAAGTAAATAATGATTCTTTAAAGCAAAGATTAACCATTTACCTTTTCTTAAAATATCTTCAAATTCATTACCTACTAAAACACTCTTAAATTCATTTAAATCACTTTCAATAATTTTATCATATAAAATATTTACACTCTTTATTTCTTTATGTAATATCTTTTCTTTTAAAACATTTCTTACTGTTTCAACTTCCGCTATTTCTGGCATAATTATCACCCTAATAATATTTTATCACGATTAAGCCTTTTAAAAAAGATTAGTTTTTTAAAACTAACCTATTTCGCATCATACCAGTTAATACCCGTATTAATATCAATTTTTAAAGGAACACTAAGGGTAACAACATTCTCCATAGCTTCTTTTAAAATTTCTTTTAATTTTGGTATTTCCTCTTTCTTGGCATCAATAATTATTTCATCATGAACTTGTAAGATAAGTTTACTTTCTAAGTTATTTTCTTTAATCTTTTCATAAACTTTAATCATGGCCATTTTCATAACATCCGCACTTGTTCCTTGAATTGGCGTATTCAAAGCCATTCTTTCGCCCATGGCTTTCGTATGATAATTACTATCTTTAAGTTCATTTATCTTTCTAATTCGCCCAAACATTGTCTTAACATAACCATGTTCATAAGCATACTTTACTATATCATCCATATAAGTTTTAACTCCGGGATAAAATTCATAATACTTTTTAATAAATTCATTAGCTTCTTTGGGAGATATATTTAGGTTTTCTCCAAGACCAAAACCACTTATTCCATAGACAATTCCAAAGATAACCGCTTTCGCCATACTTCGCATTTCTTTGGTGACTTCACTTTCTTTAATACCATGGATATCGGCGGCCACCTTCGTATGGATATCTTCATCATTTCGAAATGCTTCGATTAATTCTTGACAGTTAGAAATATGGGCTAAAATTCGCAGTTCAATTTGGGAATAATCCGCACTTAAGATTAAATCTTTCGTAGGGACAAAAGCAATTCTTATTTTTTTACCATATTCATCTCTAGTCGGAATATTTTGTAAGTTAGGATCCATTGATGAAAGGCGCCCCGTTCTCGTTAAAGTTTGATTAAAGATGGTATGAATTTTTCCATCATTTAATACAAAGTTAGGTAGGCCATTAATATAAGTGTTAAGAAGTTTAGTTAAGTTTCGATATTCAAATACTTTGGGAATAATAGGATGTTTATCCATATACTTTTGTAAAGTTTTAACATCAGTTTTGTATCCTCCACGAACGAGTTTCTTACTTTTTCCAATAGCGAGTTTACCAAAAAGGATATTCCCTAGTTGATTAGGACTCGATATATTAAATACTTCTCCTGATAATTCATATATTTCATTACTGACAACTTCAATGTTTTTGATAATTTCTTGTTTCATTTCTTCTAAAGCCGCTGTTTCAAATTTAAATCCGGTTATTTCCATATCCGCTAAAACTTTAATTAAAGGCATCTCTATATCTTCGAGAATTTGTTCTTGACCATCTTCTTCAACCATCTCTTTAATTCTTTGGCTATATTCAAAAATAAATTTACTTTTTAGCGTTATAACATTTTCTAAATCTTTAAAATTACTTTTTAATAGTTCTTCATAAGATGGAATATTTTCATTTAAACTAAGCATTAGTTTTGCTATATCTTCACTAGAAGGATAATCTACTAAGTATGAGGCAATCATCAAATCAAACTTACAAGGAATATCTTTTTTTGTTTTAACTAAAGTCTTCTTTAAATCATAAGTAAGAACATTTTTATCTTTTAATAAATCTATTGCTGGCATTACTAAATCTTTAGGAATATAATAAGTATTATTTTTATCGGTAATACTTAAAGCGAGTATTTCTCCTAAATGATAATTAATATTACTGACTTCTAAATAAAAGGCTACATCATTATCTAATTTTATTTCTTCAATACTACTAACTTTAATATAAACATTTTCTTTTTTTTCATCCTTCTTTTGCGGCATATTTTTAAGCATCGAATAAAATTCTAATTCTTCATAAACTTCTTTTAAATTAATTAAATCCGGTCCTTTATATAAATAGTCTTCAAAGTTAACGGAAATAGGTACTTCTTTATAAATCGTGGCTATTTCATAACTCATATAAGCATTTTCTTTATCGGTTATTAACTTTTCTTGCGTTTTACCTGCTATTTTATCAATGTTCTCATAGATACCATCTAAAGAACCATATTCTTGCAATAATTTTAAAGCTGTTTTCTCCCCAATTCCTTTAACTCCCGGAATATTATCGGAGGCATCACCCATTAGACTCTTTAAATCAATTATTTTAATAGGATCAATTCCATAATCGGCTTTAAAAGATTCTTCGTTATATCTAATATAACCAGTTTGTTTTAAAAGTTTAATTTCGGTTTCAAAAGAAATAAGTTGCAGTAAATCTTTATCACTCGAAACAATTAAAGTATAAAACTCGGGGTCCCTCTCGGCATTGGCTGCGATTGTCCCAATTATATCATCCGCTTCATACGGACTAAGTTCGACATACTTAATACCCATCGCATCTAATATTCTTCTTGCTACTGGCATTTGCATTTTTAAATCATCCGGTGTCGCACTTCTTCCTTCTTTATAAAAATCATATTTTTCTTTCCTGAAATTTTTCCCAATATCAAAAGCCACCGCCATATATTCGGGTTTTTCTTCTTCAATTATTTTATTAATCATTCCGACAAAGCCATATAAAGCATTGGTCGGAAATCCTTTACTATTACGCATAATTGAGCCTGTATAAGCTGTAGCATAATAAGAACGAAACAATAAATTATTACCATCAACTAAAACTACTTTTTTCAAAACTACCACCTAAATATATTATATCGAAAAGTAAATAGTTTTGCATTAGTTTTTGTTATTTTTTATAAATTCTCTTAAGATTTTCGTTAAGGCTCTTTTCTCTATCCTAGAAACATAACTTCTTGATATTCCCATAGACTCGGCAATCTCTTTTTGAGTTAAATCTTTTTCATTATTAAGTCCATATCTTTTAATAATAATTTCTTTTTCTCTTTTATTTAATTTCTCTAAATACTTTCTTAAAAGAGCAATATTATCTTTAATTAAAATAGTATCGATAATATCTTCATTTTTATCCTCTAAAAGTTCCACTAAATTAATCTCATTACCCTCTTTATCATAACCAATGGAATCATTTAAAGATACTGTAAATTGATTTTTCTTATTACTTCTATAATACATTAATATTTCATTTTGAATACATCTCGCGGCATAAGTTGTTATTTTAACTTTTGGTGTCTTCTTATAAGTATCTATTCCTTTAATTAAACCAATGGTCCCAATACTAATTAAATCATCCGTATCACTACTTTTACTATCAAATTTCTTCACAATATGAGCAACCAAACGAAGATTATGCTCAATTAATTTACATCTAGCATCCTTATCACCTTTAAGCATTAAATCGACGTATTTTTCTTCTTCTTCGCTTGATAATGGTGGTGGAAAAACATTATTCCCATAACTTCCTGTAAAAAACAACATACTTTTAACCATATTAATTAAATTTAAAAACATATAAAACACCCTAGTAAATTGTATTTAAAGATGAGAAAAAAATAACGGAGAAATAACTTTTTCTCCGTCTATTTAATTTCTAACTAGCAGTTTCATCAACATTTAAGGATAATGTATAATCAATTGGACCTTTACCATGTAAAACAATATATTGCATTAAATCCGTCTTATCAACATTATTACTATTAGTTAATATTTCTACTTTATTAAAAGATACTTTATTATCTTTTGCGGTATCACATATTTCTACTAGGGCTTCTTCTAGATTCTTTCCTATTAAAGTAGAATTAGCATAAATACTAGCATCTTCATTTAAGGCCTCAAAACTAACTACTGATTGTTCTATTTCACTATCTGCACATCTTTCTTCTACCCCATTAACTTCACATAACTCATAAGTTTCTTTAAAAGATAACTTAAGACTAGGTTTTGTCGTAACCGTCATAAATTTTAATTCTTCCACTATTTTTGGGCCATTATCCTCAACTGGTTCCTCTATCGGTTCATTATTTTTCTTATTAATAAATATAATTGCTCCATAAACTGCAATTGCTAGTAAAAGAACAGTAACTAAAACAATTAATAACACTTTATTTTTATGGATAAATCTTTTAAATTTCAAAATTATCCCTCCTATTAAATATCTCTATTTAATTATATCTTAATTATTTAAAAAATACAATTATCGAAGAGAAAAAAACTTAAGAATTTTGCATCTTAAGTTTTTTCATTTATACCAATTTGTTAATAATTGTTTTACAATTACCACAAGTTATGTGGAAAGGTTTGTGAGAATGAATTTTAGGGTGTTTGCGAGTCCCTAAATTTCTATTTAAACAATTTATTTAACAAAATTAGGTAACTTATTTTATTAGTCTTCTCTTTTTCTTGCTGTAAAAGCAACAGAGGCAAGACTTACTAATCCTAGACCAGCATATACTAAGATATTATCATTAGTTTCTGGGTTTTTAACATTATCTGTAGGTCCTTGATTTCCATCACCAGTTTCTCCTGGTTCTGTACTTCCTGGTTGTTGTTCTTCAGTATCACCAACTACAGTGTTTCCGTTTTCATCAGTTGTAACTTTTCCATCTCCAACTAATTTAGCTTGAACATCAGCAGATTCAATAGTTCCGCCACCAACTTCTATATCACCAACAAGTGGACCATTTGTTTTAGCATTAACCACAAAACCTGTTAAGTTAGTTAATAATAAATCTTTAGTACCACTATTAGATGCTAATAATTGAATAGCTGGAAGTACAGCATCATCTTCATCACTTGCAGTATCAGGTCCACTTACCAATGAAGCTCCACCAGTAATTTTTGAATCTTTAGACATAGCAACTAATTCTTCACTATAGTTGTTAAATACTAAGGCACTATTTGCTTTACTAGTGTAAGTACCACCATTTAACACTAAAGTAACAGGACTTAAATAAACTGCATCATCTGTACTTTCAACTTGAATAGCAGCACCACTAACTGACATTCCACTAACTGTATTAGTATGTGTTGTCACTCTACTAGCATGAGTACCATTAACTGTTGCTCCATTAATAGTCATTTTACCAGCTCTTAACATAATTGCAGTTGAACCACTAATAGTAGCTTTACCAATAGTAGTTTCGGCATATCCAGCTTGGTAAATGGCAGCATTACCTGTTTCTAATACTGCACCATCAGCAATATTTATTTTTGCAGCTTTAGCATCTTTAGTTACTCTTCCATAAACAATTACTAATGGAGCTGAATTTTTAGCAACTAATTTACCTTCGACATTAACAGTCATTCCTTTAGCAGAACCTTCATTATTCGTTCCTTTGCCAAGAATACGAATAGCATATGTACCTGCATTACTACTATTATTATCTACAGTAACTCCTGATTTAATTGTTAAACTAGCATTTTCGCCTTTTAAAACAAAAATATTGGTTTGTTGATTTCCGTTTGTAATAGTAGCTTCATATTTATGACCACTTTCTTCTTGACCAGTTTTACCCTCAACAATTAAAGCGGCATCTTCTCCAATAACAACACCTGCATTCATTGATGTTGTAGTATTTGTAGTGCCTTTAACTGTTGCGGTATACTTGTCTAAATCTAAAGTTACCTTAACTCCTGCAGGAATTACGATAGAAGTAGTATCTTCAGTATCTCCTGTAAGTGTAAGTCTAACTTCCGTAACTTTTTTGTCAGTGTAAGCTAAATTATACTTATTAACTAAATCTATCGTACTCTCAATAGTATGACAAGAATAGTTAACACCATCTAATTTAACTCCAACTTCGGTGCCACCTGCTTTACATGATGTAACAGCTGAAGTAAAATCATTTAAAGCATCAGCATGAACACCCATAGCCATTACAGCGAATGCCACAACAGCAATTGCAAACATTTTTAAATTTTTCATTTTTTTCCTCTTTCCTTTCTATGCCATAATTATACCCCCCCCCG
>CANQBI010000004.1 GCA_947589435.1 uncultured Bacilli bacterium | reverse complement strand
GCTGTAAAAGCAACAGAGGCAAGACTTACTAGTCCTAGACCAGCATATACTAAGATATTATCATTAGTTTCTGGGTTTTTAACGTTTTCTGTAGAGCCTTGATTTCCATCACCAGTTGTTCCTGGTTCTGTACTTCCTGGTTGTTGTCCTTCATCAGAAGGAGTTCCAACTGTAGTATTTCCACCTTCAGTATTAACTTCACCTTTAACTAATTTAGCTTGAACATCAGCAGGTTCATATTTTTTACCATCATATTCAATTTCATCAACTAAACCACCAGTAAATGTTCCGCCAGTAATTATATCATCATGTTTTTCAAGCATTGTTTGAAGACTATTTGTATTGATAAACATAGCAGGTAATTGTGTTTCTTCAACAGAATCCTTACCACTTGTAAATGTACCATTACTAATAGCTAATTTAGTATCATCATTTATTTCTCCAATATATATTGCATATGAATCATCAGTTTTAGCAGTGAATGCACCTCCTGAAATTTTTACATCAATATATTTTGGATCATTATAAGAACTATTTCCAGCAACAGCTTCGTTTCCTAAGATAGCAATAGCATGATTTGATGAACCATCATGAGTACCAGCACCATTTGTTGAAGTAGTAGCTTCAAAAGTACCACCACTAATATCTACTTTACCACTTCTAACTGTAACTGCTTGAGAACCCTTTACAGTAGGATTATCGATATCCCATTCAGCATATCCTGACGCATATAATGCGCTTGCTCCATTTGAAGTATAAGTACCTTCAGGTATAGCAATTTTTACAGGATTACTACTTTGATATGTAATATATCCATTAACTTTTACTACATAAACATCTGCAGTCCAAGTACCTCTCATAGTGATGTCAATATTTTTAGCAGTTGCTAGAGTACTTCCGCCACCAACAACTAAACCATGTAATTTTGAAGTAACAACAACGTCCTTTCCAAATACTACAGTAGTTTTATTAGCTGTATTATTACTTTCAACTCTTACAGCAGAAGCATCAATAGCAGTATTTCCTGCATTATCCTCATTATTAACTAGATTAACTGAATCATCTACTTTTAATGTAGCTCCAGCTTGAACAGTAATTAAAGATGTATTAGCAGAAGTTGTATTTTCAACTTTTCCTGTTCCTTTTAAAGTAAGCTTATAACCAGAATTTACTGTAATTCCAATAGCACCATCTAATTTAAGAGTTTTACCATTTAAATCAATATTAACATTTTTATTGATTACTATGGCTGTAGTTTCTGTAACAACACCTTCAGAATCACCTTCTAGTTTTATTGTGTCACCAATTTTCGCTTCAGTTAAAGCTGTAGAAAAACTAGTATAACACTTAAGCTCACCATCAACTGTGTTCGAATAACTTGCATTTGTACATGTAACAGCAGCACGAACACCAGTAGCCATTACAGCGAATGCCATAACAGCAATTGCAAACATTTTTAAATTTTTCATTTTTTTCCTCTTTCCTTTCTATGCCATAATTATACCCCCCCCCGTATTCTATTTGTCAAGATATATTTTTACTAATTTTTGACAAATATCGCTTATTTACAAAAAAGATATAATTTCTCTATATTATATTACTATTATTTAAAATGATTACTTTAAAGAAAAAGAAGCAAAAAAATAACGAAGTATACAGGTTATTTCGTAAAATAAACCATCTTCGTTTTTGTTTTGGATAAAGTCCTAGATAATCTTTGTCTTCTATCTTCCCTAGTATATAACCTTAATCATATAATCATTCAAGTTATAGAAGTCTGGCGAACCGCATACGTATTGTTCACATTCGGGTTGTTCAAGTTGCCGTCCGTAGTCACAACCCACGCATTGTAATTGCTGCCATCTCGGCCATACCTAACTCTATATCAAGATTACCTATTTATATTATATCGTAAAACTACTGATTTAAAAAAGATAATTATTTAAATATAACTATCTTCTTGTTATTTATTAGTCTTTCTTTTTGCCGATACTATTTTAACTTTACTTTTTCCATTTAAAGCATCCTCACTCCATTCGAAGGGAGTAACATCTTTTAAAGCTTCTTTTAAACTAATAGTGGGTCTTGGTTGAGAAAAAAAGCCTTTAGGAAATTTAGGACGATTTTTTTTGACCATATAACCACCTCTTTCTAACCTTATTATACACAAAACAAACATAAATGTCTAAACATTTGTAATAAATTAGGCTTTTTCTAAATTTGTTTCAATATTTTTCAATTTGTCTTTTTTACTTAAATCTATTATTAATTGTATTAATTCATCAAATAGTTCATCTTCCATATGGGCAATAACTTTATAATTTATTTGTTTTTTATCAAAATAATATAATTGATCTGCTTTAATATAACCAGATTTATTGTTTAAATTTTTTCCAGATATTAAATCTTCTTTAATTAAGAAGTTTTCTTTATATCTTAACTTTTTATTCAAATGTTCTTTGTTATGAAAACTACAAAGTATGCTTGCTACAAAATCATATTTAATTCCACTAATACATCCTTTGCTATCAGAAACAACAACAAAGGAATGTTTAGAAATGATTTCTCCATCTTCATTTTTAAACTTATCTATAACTATTATATCTCCAAGTTTACACATAAAAATTTCCTCCTTTCTATTAATTTTTTACTATTATATTTTTAGTGATGCTTTTGCTCCCTTCACTTATATTATTGTAAAAAAATCTCTGATTTCCTTTTTTTTCGCGAAATTTCTTAAAAAAAAGAACACATTTGTTGTAAAAACATAAAAAAAGTGAGAAGACTTTCACTTAGTTTTTTATTATTACTTATTAGTTTTTCTTTTTGCCGATACTAATTTTACTTTACTTTTTCCATTTAAAACATTTTCACTCCATTCAAATGGTAAGTCTTCTTCAGAGTTTTTACTATGATTGATTCTACAAGGCTTGATACTAGTAAAAAATCCTTTAGGAAATTTAGTAATTTTTTTCTTATCATTTTTCAAACTAATCCCTCTTTCTAAATAAGATTATACATCAAAACAATTTAAAAAGGAATATTCTTTGTATCATATAAGTAATATGTGATTTAGACAATACAAAAGATGAGATTTCTCTCACCCTTAACTTTATTATTTAAATACTTTACTATAGTAATTATTCATAATTATTTTAGTACTCATATTTATTTTATTTAAAACAATTTGGTTCATTGTTTTAACATAAGTGTCATCTACTTCAACTCCATCCTTAGGAACAAACTTACCACTTGAGGAAAAATATGTTCCTTTATCAGATACCCAAGATTTATTGGCAAACATGGCAAGTCCACCTTCAGTACTTAAAATATCTTTACCAATGAATAATCTAGAATCGTAATTAATACCGAAGGCGTTATAAATAGTTGGAATAACATCTAATTGACTTCCTACTTTACTAACATTTACCGTATCCATTTTATTATTCCAGAATATAAATTTACTATGGTTAATTTCGACAACATCATCTTTTTGGTAGTCTGCCATTTCATATACTTCTGATGGATTTAAATCATATGGATAATGATCTCCCACTAGAGCAATAACGGTATTATCAAGGATTCCTTTTTCATCTAATTTTTTAATTAAAGAATCTAAGGCTTTATCAAGTTCCATTTGGGCCGCTAGATATGTGGCGGCTCTTTCGGAATAATTAAGACCAGATGCTAAATACTCTTCTTTATTTTTCTTAGCCATTTGGTTAGAATTAAAGCCGTCATAACTAGAATGTCCAGAGTTAGAAGCATAGAAGACCATAAATTTATTGCCTTCCGTTGCGTATTCATCCACGGTAGCATTAATCATCTCTAAATCACTTCTTGGCCATAAATTACAATTAATAACTTTTTCTAAGCCCGTATTACAAGCTTTAAAATTATCAAAACCTAAACTTGGTAAATATTTATTCCGACTTTGGAAGGAGGCACTATTGTTATGGTATGCATAAGTATTATAACCAGCTTCTTTAAATTTAGTTGCCACTCCTTGAGGGAATGCTACATTACCAGTTCTAAATCTTCCTAAAATATCGGTGCCTGAGGCATAAAGACCTGTTAGTTCTTGGAACTCTCCTCCAATGGTACTATAAATAGTTGGCGTATAAAAATCTTCAAAAACAAAACCACTATGCGAAAGTTTATATAAAGTTGGGGTAATTTCTTTTTTAACCGCCACTTCATTAAAGGATTCCGCCATAAACAAAATTAAATTTTTATCTTTAAAGAATCCTGTATAATCGTTTTGTAAAGTACCAGGATCATTTTTAAAATATTCATGCATACTTTTAATGGTACTATTACTTTCATTTGCAATTAAACTATCAAAATCAATATCTAAATTATTATAATCATAGACTTTTGGGGTGTCATTATCTTTATCCTTATCATTAGATAAAGGATTATCAACATGCACTAATTTTTCTTCAAAACCAAAGATAGCTCTTTTAGTATCTAAGATGAATGTATTTAAAACTCCTAAGTTTTCCATACTTAAAGAAATATCATTGACTTTATAATTTAAAACATAAGGTGAATATGTAGCATCTTTTCCAATAAATAAACTCGCTATATAAACTCCATAAAAACCAACCCCAATAGCAAGTAAGACTAATACCTGTTTAATATTATTTTGTTTAAAACAAATTCTTTTACTAAAAATTAAACTAACTACTAAAGGAACAAAGAATAAAATAATACCTGGTATTCTTCTTAAAGTCTCAATAACGGCTTTTCCCATAAAGTCGGTTACTTGATCCGCTACGACAAAAGTAGACAAAGAAATATAAAAGTCAAAGTATGATTTAACGACATATTGGGCACTAAACCAAATTGTAATAAGACTTAATAAAACTATAAAAACTATTTTATTAACCTTTTTATTATTACTTAAAGTACATAGAACTCCTAAAATAAAACTCAATGAAACTAAGAAGATAAACATATTTAAGAAAGATAATTTAAATATGTTTATACCTAATAATAATTTATAAACAATTTCCATAAAAAGAAAACTGACTAAAAAAACTAAACTCAAATTTATTTTTTTCATACTTATCACATCTTTATTATAACAATATTCTTCTAAATTGTTAAATATTTTTGTACCTTTATTTGACAAAAAAGAAGAAAATATTACTTTTCTTCATATAAGACTATTTGTTCTAAACTACATTTATTAAAGATATCTGTTAAATTATTTTGAATTAATTCCCCATATTTATTTTTAAAATAAAAAGTATATTTTTTACCTTTGATTAAAGCTTTTACACTTTCATCATCCATAACTCTTTCAATTTTAATGGTATCCTCATTATCTTTAATAATAGTAAGTTCATAGAAATGCTTTTTAACTTTTTCGGTATGGCCTTCTTTATCAATAACATTTTCAACTTCTCTTATTCCTAAATCTTTAACATTATCTAAAGTATATATTTTGGTAAAACTTTTATCTTCAAAGAAATCTTTACCACAAGCTCCATTTTTAAAAGCCGTAGTCGTATTCATATTCTTCCCAAAATAGATATCTCTATTACCCTCTTCCGTATGACATCTAATAATGGTTAAATCATCTTTAAATAAATCTTTATTTTTCGTTTTATATATGGTGGTTCCCCCATCTTTTAAAGTAGTTTTAACACTTAAATTGTTTTCTAAAGAAGTAAATAAATCAGCAACACTTTCATATTTAGCAATATATTCTCTTAAATCAAGATAATCTTCATTATCTTTAATAGTTAATTTATCTAAATTATATAAATAGATATGAGAATTATCTAAGACCATATATTCACTTACAGTATTATCTTTACTATAACTATCGACATCTTCTCTTTCATTTTTAAATTTACTAATAATACTAATTAGTAAGATAATAATTAAAGCAATAATTAACAAAGTAAAGATATTAATAATTACTTTATTTAATTTATTATAATTCTTCTTTTTACTTCTTCTTTTTTTCTTTTTCATAATGTACTCCTACTTACTTCTTATATTAATATAGATTATTAAACCTTTCAAGATATTTTTACCATCTTCTTTAATATCAAGGGTATCAATACTCTCCGTAATATCCGTATATAAATCATTTAAATAATTATATGTATATTCTAAAGCGCCACTTTCCTTTAAGATTCCTCTTATATTAAGTAAATCTTTATTACTAACTTCTTTATTGCCATAAATCTTTAAAAATTCTTCTTTATAACTGGTATTTATAACATATGAATAAAGTAATGTTTGTTTAAATTCACAAATATCCGAAGTATTTGGTTTACCAATAGTTTGGGTTTCACCAAAGATACCTAAGATATCATCTTTGATTTGGAAAGAAAGTCCTATTTTATTTAAAATATCTTCCATCTTTTGGTCTATTTTTTTACCACCAAGTAAATATCCTAAAGCAAAAGGACCAATAATAGTATAAGTACTAGTTTTTAAATGATAAATATTTAAAATATCTTCATTATTAATTTCTTTTAAATCATATTTACCATAGAATGGTAAAGTTACATCAATAACTTCTCCCTTAATCGTTTTAATAACAATATCATTATATAATTTTAAGATATCAGGGAAGTTTGGATGAGTTCCATACTTTTTAACTAAATAGTTTTGGGCCTCATAAAAGAATAAATCACCGGCACAAATAGCTAGAGAGTTAGCTAGTTTTAAAACATCATTAAAATAAATATGATTATCGGAATATGGTCTATATTCCTTACATATTCTTCTCGGAATAGTATCTTTACCTCTTCTGGTACGCGCATTATCAATTATATCATCATGTACTAAAATACTCGTTTCTAAAGTTTCATAAGTTAAGGCTAAATCTAAATAATTATCATAACCAGCAAGTAAGGATGCTAAAGATATAAGAGTTCCTCTTAAGTATTTACCATCTTTATTTAAATCAATAAAATAATCGACAATTTTATTTACTTCTTCTGAGTCTTCTAAAGATTTAAATTCTTGATTAAAGGTCGGTTCATAAGTTTTAAATTCTTTGAGTCTATCTTTATAAAATAATAAAAACATTGTTAAGTATTTATAATTATATATTTCTTTAAGAGGTGTTGATGGTCCACCCGTTATAACGATATTATCGAATGAAGTATAATCACTTTTTAAAAAGAAAGTACTAAAACTATTTAAATCATTAAATTCATAAGTGGGAATGATACTTTGATATTTCTCAGTTAATTCATGGGTATCTTTACCATCCCCAATAACGAGTAATAAAGAAGCATTTTTAATTTCTTTTTCAATACTTTTTTCAATATCTTCTAAATAACTTTTATTATGATTATCTTTTACTACCGGATAATATTCAATATGATTGTTATTTAAATAATCTAAATCTTTTTCATTATAAGAACTTAAAATAACAATATCATTACTATTTATTTGTTTTAAATCATAAATAACATAAATACCTAAATCATTTAATTCTTGCATTACTAAAGAATTATCAATAAAATCTTGATAAATATAAATTTGTCTATCACTATCATTTTGGATTTCTCTTTCGTATATTTCATATATTTTATCTAAAATATTATTAACATCTTCATTAGTCCCACAGATACTGGTAATCTTGACCATCTAAACCACCCTTTCATATTAAAAAAGAAATAGAACCCTATTTCTTAAAATGAATCAATATTGATTTTTACTTTGGGCATTTTATTAATTGCTGCAAAAGCTTGAATTAAAGTTCTAATTGATGTTGATGTTTTACCATTTTTTCCAATTACTCGTCCCATATCACTTTCCGGAACTAAAATTTCTAAAATAGTAATATCATCATCAGCTGGAAATAAAGAAACTTTAACAAGGTCTGGCTCTTTAGTTATACTTTTTACTAAATATTCCGCAAATTCAACAACACTCATAAATGCCTACCTATTTCTTTTTAGTTTTTGATGCAGCATACTTAGCCATAATACCTTGTTTAGATAAAATATTACGTACAGTTGTGGTTGGCTCTGCTCCATTCTTTAACCAATTTAATGCTTTTTCTTCATCAATTGTAACAACTGAAGCACCTTTAATTGGATTATAAGTTCCTACTGTTTCAATAAAACGACCATCTCTTGGTGAACGTGAATCAGCAGCAACGATTCTATAAAATGGTTTTTGTTTTGAACCCATTCTTTTAAGTCTTAATTTAACTGCCATATAAAGTCCTTCCTTTCTTACTACCAATAGTATAACATTTACTTATGTTTTATGTCAACACTTTTTCGTTGACAAAGTTATTTTTCAACTTCTTCAGTTTCTAAATAGTTTTCATTGACATCATCAATTTCTTTTTCTAAGTCGTCATCAAGTAATTCGATATAGTCATCTTCATCATCTTCAACAGGAACTTTAACCATCGTATTACCGACAACTTCCACTCCTAATTCTTTTTCAATATTAAGTTCGACTAGACCATCTTTAATTTCGACATTTGTAACTGTTGGTTGTTTTAGACTTCTCACTATAATTTCGGAATTATCATTTAAAACCATATCATTTTTTAAAGGAATATTCATTTTGTCGGTATAGTTAAATCTTTTGGTACTAACTGAGGTTTTCGTATCATTATCATAAGAATACCAAACGTTGACATCAAAAGCCCCATCTACTAAAACACTACCCATATTATTGGAACCTTTAAAAGCATGATTAATAATCCAACAACCTAAAATGGTATTCGGTTTTTCACTTGTTTCCATCATAAATTTATTACCACTAGTTTTTTTCGCTTTCCCAATTACCGCTTTAGTTACTATTTCTCTAAAATTAGTCAAATTTATCACTCTCCTAATTTAATCTATGCTAATACCCAAAAAAAGTACACATATTAAATCAGAAGGTATTTAATTTAAAAATCTAAACTATTTTCATTTAATAAAAATTCTTGAATACCAATAACGAGTATTCCTTCTTCAGTATACCAATGTTTCATATTATCTTTTACGACAATAATCTTTTTAAAATTATCATTTATATTCATTAATGGTCTTTCTTCTTGAATTGTTTTTTCTCTGGTATCTAAATTTAAAGCTGATTGAATATAATACTTTTTAGTTCCTAAATTACATACAAAATCAATTTCTAATTGTTTCCTTTTATTATTATCTCTTAATTCTACTATTCCTACATCAACATTATAACCACGCACTAATAATTCATTATATATAATATTTTCCATTATATGATTTTCTTCTAATTGACGAAAATTTATTCTCGCATTACGGAGCCCTATATCAGTAAAATAATATTTACTGGGAGTAGAAATATATTTTTTCCCTTTGATATCATATCTTTCTACTTTTTTAAGTAAAAAAGCCTCCAATAAATAGTTAATATAAGTATTTATAGTTTGTTCATTCACATCTTTTATAGAATTACTTAAAAAGGTATTGGCTAGTTTTGCTGGGTTAGTTAATGAACCTACAGAAGATGATAAAATGTTTACAAGGACATTTAAAACATCAATTCTTTTAATGTTATTTCTTTCAATTATATCTTTTAAATAAGTAGTTTCAAATAAATTACTTAAATAGGCACTTTTTTCTTCATCCGTTTTTTTAGATAAAATTAAAGGCATTCCCCCATATAATATATATTCATTCCAAGCCTCATATTTATCTCCTTTAAAAGCCTCACAAAATTCTTTAAAAGTCAAAGGATAGATCCGAACCTCATCTCCCCTGCCTCTAAACTCAGTTATAATATCTGAAGATAAAAATTTAGAATTACTTCCAGTTACATATACATCCACATTTTTAATATGCAAAAAGCCATTTAAAACCGACTCAAAATCCTCAACTTTTTGAACTTCATCTAAAATTATATAATACATTTTTTTATCCACAATTAAACTTCTAATGTACTCATCTAAAACATCGGGATTTAAATATTTTTTATTCTTTCTTTCTTCTAAATCTAATTTTATTATATGATTTTCATCTATTCCACTTTGCATTAAATAATCTTTGAAGATGGGATCTAATAAATAAGACTTTCCACATCTTCTTATTCCAGTTACAATTTTAATCATTCCGTTTTCTCTTCGGCTGATTAATTTATTTAAATATAAATCTCTATTTATCTTTTTCATATTTAACCTCCATTGTATTTTTTTGGCAGAATTGCCACTTTTCTACAATGACAATTATACCATACTATTTTATAGATATCAATATTCTATTGAGGATTTTTGGAAGAATTGCCACTTTTCTACAATAGAAAAAAAGAAATTATTTTTCCTTCTTTAGCTTTTCTAATTTAGTAATACCTCCTATATAAGGTTGTAATACTTTAGGAATTAACACACTACCATCTTCTTGATAGTTATTTTCTAAAAGAGCAATTAAACCTCTTGGGGTTGCGACAACTGTATTTCTTGAAGTTTCAATATGCCCAATAAAATTTAAAATTGATCATTCATCAAAAAGTCAAATATATTAAGATGTTTAATACCATCTTGAGAATAATCTTCTTTATTAATCGAAATTACATATTTAGGATAATTATCACTTATACTATTAAAAGCTTTAAATTCCCTAATTCTAGTTTCTTCATTGGATAAATCATAACATGCTTGAATATATTTAATATTTTTATTTTTAGATGCTATAAAGTCTATCTCACCATCTTTAGTCTTTCCAACATAAACATCATATCCCTTTTTTATTAATTCATTGTATATTAAATTTTCAAAAGCTCGTGAGTAGTTAATTTCTTTACTATTAGTTTTTATTCTTTTTATACCCAAATCTGTAGCATAAAATTTGTTTAATGTTTTCAATACGGCTTTTCCATTTACATCATATCTATAAACTCTGTTAATAATAAAAGTTGAGCAAAGCGCTTCTAAATACTTATACAATGTATCTGTAGCAACTTTATTGCCACTTTTAGCTAAATAATCTAACACATTTGTTGCAGAAAATTCTCTTGTTTCAATTTCTAAAATATACTGAAGTATTTTATTAAATGAAGTAACATCTGATATTCCAAGTCTTTCTACAACATCTTTAAGAAGTATTGAATCATAAACATCTCTTATATAATAAAATTGCTCAAATATAAAGTTTTTTTGTTGAATTGGAAAAACTTTTTAATTTTACGCTTTTTTTGGTTGAATTGGAAAAACTTTTTGTTGAAGATTTTTGCCACTTTTGCCACTTTTCTACAATAGAAAAAAGAAAGAAAATTATTTTTCCTTCTTTATCTTTTCTAATTTAGTTAGTCCTCCCATATAAGGTTGTAATACTTTAGGAATTAACACACTACTATCTTCTTGATAGTTATTTTCTAAAAGAGCAATTAAACCTCTTGGGGTTGCGACAACAGTATTGTTTAAAGAACACAAATATTTGGTTCCTTCACTACCCTTATAACGAATACCTAATCTTCTCGTTTGAGCATCTCCTAGAATTGAACAAGAACCAACTTCAAAATATTTTTGTTGTCTTGGACTCCAAGCTTCCACATCACAAGATTTAACTTTTAAATCAGCAAGGTCGCCACTACAACATTCTAAAGTTCGAACTGGAATATCTAAACTTCTAAAGAACTCAACGGTATAACTCCACATCTTGTTATACCAATCCATTCCTTCTTCCATTTTACATAAAACAACCATTTCTTGTTTTTCAAATTGGTGAACTCTATATAATCCTCTTTCTTCTAGACCATGAGATCCGCCTTCTTTTCGGAAGCATGGTGAATAACTAGTTAGCGTTAAAGGAAGTTCTTCTTCACTTAACATTTGACCGATGAATCTTCCCATCATTGAGTGTTCACTAGTGCCAATTAAGTATAAATCTTCGCCTTCAATTTTATACATCATGGCTTCCATTTCTTTAAAAGACATAACACCCGTAACAACATCACTTCTAATCATAAATGGCGGAACACAATAAGTAAAGCCTTTACTAATCATAAAGTCTCTCGCATAAGTTAAAAGAGCACTGTGAAGACGCGCAATATCACCTTTTAAGAAATAAAAACCTTCCCCACTAGTTCTTCCGGCTGCTTCTTTATCTAAACCATTATATAAATCACAAATATCAGCATGATATGGTATTTCATAACTAGGCACTATTGGTTCACCAAATTTTTCAATTTCGACATTCTCACTATCATCTTTACCTATTGGAACACTTTCATCAATAATATTAGGAATAACCATCATTATTTTTTTAACACTTGCTTCTAATTCTTGTTCTTCTTTTTCTAAAGCTGGAATGTCTTCATTAATCTTGGCTATTTCTTCTTTTATTTTATTAGCTTCCTCAATTTTTTTATCTCGCATTAAAGCCCCAATTTGGGCACTTAATTTATTTTTTTCACTTTTTAAATTATCGGCTTTTGTTTTACATTCCCGATATTTAATATCAAGTTCGTACACTTCATCTACTAAAGGTAATTTTTCGTCTTGAAATTTCTTTTTAATATTTTCTTTTACTAAATCTCTTTGTTCTCTTATAAGTTTAATATCTATCATAATTTTTTCCTCTTTTCTAAAAATAAAAAGAATGATACTAAGGAGTCAATTTGACGGTACCATCCTTTCTTTAACTTATTTTTTTAACGGTTTTTATCCGGTATTTTTTAAATACTCATCCGAAGGAGATTCATCTATATTCATCCATTAGTTTCCACCAATCACTAACTCTCTATAAGGACTTATATAACTACTAGTCTTCATCAACGATTTATTTCATTCTATTCATTTGATTCATTACTTGTCTTACTTGTTTTTGACTTGGTTTTCTGCCCATACTACTCATCATCACTTCAATCATTTTTTCATTAATTGGAGGATTTTTAGTTAAATACTTTTTCATGACTAAGCGGGATATTAAAAAGCCAAGAATAACTCCTACAACAAGACCAATAACTAAATATAAAATATTTTGGAACATTATTTTTTAGATCCTTTCTTTGGTTCTTTCTTTAGTAAATCTCTAATTTCTTCTAAAAGAACGATATCAGCAGGTTTAGGAGGTAATATTTCTTTTTCTTCTTCCTCTTTTTTACCTTTCTTACCTATTTTGTGTAAATCACTATTAAATTTATTCATTATTTTAACAACAATAAATAAACATATTGCCGTAATTAGAAAATCAAATACGGATTGAATAAAGGCTCCATACATAATCTTGGCATCTCCAAGAGTTAAGGATAATCCCGAAAAATCAACGCCGCCAAAAATGATTCCTAATAATGGCGTAAAAATATTATTAACTAAACTAGTTACAATATTTCCAAATGCTGCTCCGATGATAACACCGACAGCAAGATCAACGACATTGCCTCTTGCAATAAATTTTTTAAATTCTTGTAACACTTAAATCACCTAAATTAATTTTATTATAGATTACCTTTTTTTGCAAGAAAAACCAGTAAAAAAGAACTAATTCATAGCTCTTTTAAACATTTTTTCTAAATCATAAATACTAAATTTAATAATTGTTGGTCTTCCATGGGGACAATTATAAGGATTATCACATTTAACTAGATTATTAAGGAGTCCTTCTATTTCTAACATTGAGATATGTTCATTAGCTTTAATAGCCATTTTACAAGCCAAAGTAATGGCCACATTTTCTCTAAATTTAATCGGGTCAAACTCCCCTTTTAAATTAATAATTAAATCAATTATCTTTCTAATACTTTCTTCCTCTATTCCTTGCCTTAACCAAGTAGGATGACTTTTAACCATAATGGTATTAATTCCAAATTCTTCATAACTAAATCCCATATCTAAAAATATTTGTTTATGATTATTAAACTCAATATATTCACTACCTTGCATTTCAATACTTATTGGAACTAACATATCTGTAACCATCACTTTATCTTTTTTTAAGTTTTCTAAATAATGTTCATAGTTAACCCGCTCTTGCGCCGCATGTTGGTCAATTAAATAAATACCCTCATCATTTTCACAAACAATATAAGTACCTAAACATAAACCTACAGGATATAAAACTAAACTTTTAAATTCTTCATTTTTAACATTTTCTTTGGTATCCCCAAAGTCCATTGTCATTTGTTTTTCTTCAGATACTTTTTCTTCTTTTATTTCTTCTAATTCCTCTAAGGGAACAAAAGCATCTTTTAAATTACTTATATCTTCTTTTTTTATGGCATCAGGAATAAGTAAGTTTTCATATAAAGCATCTTTTAAAGTATTATAAATTAAATCATATAAAGAATTCATTTTACTTAATTTAACATCTTGTTTAGTGGGATGAATATTGACATCCACTAAAGTTGGGTCTACTTCAATATTTAAAACCACAATTGGATATTTACCATCAGGTTTATAAGTATAATAAGCATCATTAATCGCTTTATTAATTTCATTATTTTTAACTACTCTTCCATTAATAAAAGTATTTAAGTGACTCCTGCTACTCTTTAGAATTTCGGGTTTACAAATATACCCTTTAATTTCAAAGTCATCATTTAAACCTTTAACCTCTAACATTTTGGAAGACACCGCTAGACCATATATTTCATGAATAGTTTTAAGTAAGTTATTACTGCCACTAGTTTTAACAATAATATTATCATTATTAGTTAATGTAAAAGAAATATCCGGTTTAGCTAAAGCTAGTTTTTCAATAAAAGAAGTAGTATTTGCAAGTTCTGTCGTTTCACTTTTTAAGTATTTAAGACGCGCTGGGGTATTATAAAATAAATTAGTAATCGTAACTTTCGTCCCTTTTTTGGCTTGGCTCGGTTTTTTCTCTAAAATAGTGCCCCCTTTAATATGAATAAGGGTTCCAATGTCTTCCCTACAACTTTCCATAACAACTTCGGAGACACTCGCAATTGAAGGGAGTGCCTCACCTCTAAAACCTAAAGTATTAATAAAGAATAAATCATCATCTTTATATATCTTACTAGTAGCGTGTCTTAAAAAAGCATTCTCAATATCAGTACTATCCATACCCATACCATCATCAATAACTTCGATACTTTCAAGTCCTCCTTTTAAAAGATGGACTAAAATCCTGGTACTACCAGCATCAATACTATTTTCGACTAGTTCTTTAACAACCGATGCACACTTTTCGACAACTTCTCCGGCTGCTATTTTATTGGCTAAATTTTCACTCATTACTTTTATAACACTCATAAATACCTCTTATTTAATTATTGAATTTCTTATTTCTAAATCTTTATTACATTTTATTTTGGCCTTACTTACGTAAATAAAGCCCCCTTCAGGTAAAATTAAATCATTTTTATCTAAAATATATTCTTTATCTAATGGAGTATCTTCCTTTTTACTTAAAACAGTTTCTTTATTAGGTAAATACATTGTAAGACTACCTTCCCCTTTTATTTTTAAATCATTAATGGTATAAACAAAATCTTTATTTAAATTTTTAACTATAACATTAATATTATCAATATTCTTTTTTTCTTTATTTAAAGATAAACCAGGACTATCATAAATGGTAGTCTCCATATAATTTAACTTAATAAAATCTAAAGTTGTATTACTATATTTACTAGTAGTTAAATTAATACCTAGTATTTCATTTATTAAACTAGACTTTCCGGAAGAAGTTTCCCCTGCTAGTAAAATAGTTTTATTTTCTAAGATAAGATTATGAATTAAACTCAGATTAACTCTTTTTTTCACACTGATAAAATAAATATCTTCTTCTATCTCATAAACTCTTTGGATATTTTCTTTTAAATGTTCTAGTTTTAAATTACTGGGAATTAAATCCATCTTATTAATAATTAATAGTTTTTTGCCCTTTATTTGTTTAAATGTTTCTATTACTTTTTTATTAAGACTAAATAAATCCGTAATAAAGAAAACATAGGCTGAATGCTTATTAATTTTATTAATAATTTTTGCATTATCTAAATCATCTATCTTAACTTCTTTATTATAATTAATAGTTTTAAAACATCTTTCACAGTATATATTTTCTAATTTGGGGGTATAACCTAATTTAGTTTTATCAATGTTCTGTAAAGTTATCCCACATCCCTTACACTTACTCATAATATTTTCCTTTATACAAAATACCTTTTTTATTTAATTTTTTGATTATTTTTCTTTCTAATTTTCTTAAAATGTCCATGATAAATGGTTCATCTTCACTAATACTATTAACTAAGATAGTCGTAAAATTCATCTTGTTACCACTCCAAATATCGGTAATGAGATTATCGCCAATCATGGCTATTTCGGTATCTTTATAATTATAAAGTTTCATAATTTTTTTTAACTTAGTTGTAAGAGGTTTATGGGACTTAAAAGAAGAATCTAAATTTAATTTTTCTTTAAAAGGTCTAATTCTGTTTTTATTACTATTCGAAACAATAATTATTTTAAAGTCTTTTGATAGTTCAAAAACTAATTCTTCTAAAGATGTATCAGGAAAGTTCGTAGTATAACTAACTAACGTATTATTTAAATCAAATAATAAACATTTAATTCCTCTTTTTTTAAGTTTTTGATAATTAATTGTATAAATACTTTGATTATACATATCCGGAACAAATCCATCCATATTTTATCCTCCTTTTTATTTAAAATAAACTAAGTTGAGCTGATTCAGGCATACCTTCAAAAACATTTAAACTTCTTAATTTTTCCATGGTGGAAACATTTACTTTGCCTCTATTTTGAAAATCTTCGACACAGAAGAATTCTTTTTTATTTCTTTCTTCGATTATTTGATTAGCCACGGCATCTCCCAAACCATCAATCGTTCTAAATGGCGAAATTAAAGTTATATGGTCATCATCAATTATGTAATTTTTGGCTTCACTTCTTTTGATATCAATGTTGCCAAATTTGAAACCTCTAGCGGTTGCCTCTAAAGCGAGTTTTAATGTTTCGAGTAAAGACACTTCTTTAGAAGTTGCCTCATAACCTTTACCAATTATTTCATTAATTCTTGCTCTTATGGCATCATAGCCTTTAATCATTGTTTCAATTTCGAAATCATCAAAACGAGTTGAGAAATAAGAAGCATAATACTCCGCTGGATAATGCACTTTAAAATAAGCAATTCGAAAAGCACTCATAACATAAGCAGCAGCATGAGCCTTTGGGAACATGTACTTAATTTTTCCACAAGACTCGATGTACCAATCTGGTATACCCGCCTCTTTCATAGTCTCTTTATGTTTAGCCCATCCTTCGGGATCTTTAGAGGCCTTACCTTTTCTTACAAATTCCATAATTTTGAAGGCTTTTAAAGGGTCCATACCATTTTGAATTAAATAAACCATAATGTCATCCCGACAACCAATAACTTCTTTAAAAGGAACGACATTTTTTCTGATTAACTCTTGAGCATTGCCAAGCCAAACATCGGTACCATGAGAAAGTCCAGATAGTTTAATAAGTTCGGCAAATGTTGTTGGTTTAGTATCTTTAAGCATCCCTATTGTAAAGTTCGTTCCAAATTCCGGAACTCCTAGAGTACCGGTATCATTCATAATTTGTTCTTTGGTAACTCCTAAAACGTCAGGCGATAAGAATAAACTCATCGTTTCTTTATCATCAAAAGGCACTGTTCTTACATCAATACCGGTTAAATCTTGTAACATTCTTAATTGAGTTGGGTCAGTATGTCCTAAAATATCTAGTTTTAAAACATCTTGGTCAATGGCATGATAATCAAAATGGGTTGTTCGCCAAGCAGCATCAACATCTTCAGCGGGATATTGATAAGGGGTAAAATCAAAGACATCCATGTAACCAGGGATAACAACAATTCCTCCTGGGTGTTGGCCCGTTGTTCTTTTTACACCGACACATCCTTGGGCAAGTCTTTCAACTTCAATACTTCGCATAACAATGTTTTTATCTTCACAATAACCTTTAACAAAGCCATAAGCGGTTTTATCAGCCACTGTTCCAATTGTTCCGGCTCGATAAACATTATCTTCTCCGAATAATACTTTAGTATATTCATGGGCAGCAGCTTGGTTTAAATCGGAGAAGTTTAAATCGATATCTGGTACTTTATCGGCATTAAAGCCAAGGAAAGTCGCAAATGGCATATCTTCTCCATCTTTAATCATCTTAGTGCCACATTTTGGACAATCTTTATCAGGAAGGTCAAAACCAATACTATAAGTAATGGCTAGGTCATTACCCTCATCATCTTTAAAAATAGAATGTTTACACTTTGGACAACGATAATGACTAGGCAAAGGATTAACTTCGGTTATGCCCATCATCGTCGCCACAAAAGAAGAACCAACGGAACCTCTTGACCCTACTAAAAAGCCATCATCATTACTTTTCTTAACTAACTTTTGGGCAATTAAATAAATAACGTCAAAACCACCACCGATGATACCTTTTAATTCTTGTTCAATACGGTCTTTAATATTATCGGGAAGAGGATCTCCATACCATTCTTTGGCTTTAGTATATACCATATCTTCCACAATTTCTTTGGAATTTTCAATTTTAGGAGAGAAAGGAACACCTCCAGTTTCAATGATAACTTCGACTATTTCGCACTTTTCAGCAATCTTATTTGGATTAGTTACAACGATTTCTTTAGCCTTTTCACTTCCTAAGAAGGAGAACGCTTCAAGCATTTCATCTGTTGTATAAAAATGCATATCTGGTACCGTTATCCCTCTTTTATTTAAAGGATGAAGTTTACCATTGAATCTTTGAGCCACAATAATATCCCGATATATTTTATCTTCTCTTGTTAAATGATGCGCATCACTAGTGGCACAAACCATTACCCCAGCTTCTTCCGCTACTCTTACTATTTTTTTAATTTGGGTATAAATATCGGAAATACTTTTAATTAAACTAGAGTCCATTTGGGTTAAATGGGAATAAACTTCTGGCGGTTGCACTTCAATATAATCATAATATTGCATCATTTTGGCAAGTTCTTCATCTTCTTTATTAAATGAGGCATTAAAGATTTCCCCATTAACACAACCACTTCCAAAAAGAAGTCCTTCTCTATGTTTATTTAACTCATTTCTTGGCAGTTTGGCTTGGTCACCTTTATATAAATATTTCGTGTTGGCATAACTAATTAATTTAAAGAGATTTTTAAGTCCGACTTTATTTTGGACTAAAACGGACATATGAAAAGGACGCGAAAATCTTAAAAGAGCTTCTTGGTCAACAGAGTCATATAATTTTTGCGTTGTTTCAATATTACGATTACTTAAAACCTTACTCATTTTATAAAAAGCAATGGCCGTTCCTTCACTATCGTAATCTCCTCTGTGGTGCGATTCTTCATCCCAAGGAACATCTAAATTTTTCACTAAAGTGGAAAGTTTATGATTTTTCCATTCGGGATATAACATTCTCGCCATACCCATGGTATCTATAACTGTACTTTTAAATTCTCCTAAGTTATATTTACTCATCGCGGCACTTATAAAACCAATATCAAATTTAGCATTGTGGGCAACTAAAGGACTATCACCTACAAATTCAAGAAAGCGTTTAGTAACATTTTCTTCCGTATCTTTATCTTTTAACATTTCATCAGTAATGTTGGTAAGTTCCACAATCTTATTAGGTAAAAGTCTTCCCGGATTTATAAGTTCATCAAAATGTTCCGTTACTTCCCCATTTTTAATTTTAACGGCTCCAATTTCAATCATTTGGTCAACAAAAGGCGTAAATCCAGTTGTTTCCGTATCGAATACGACAAACTCAGTCTCTAATAAATCATAATCTCTTAAATTAAAGATTAAATCATTTTCGTTATTCACAATACTCATTTCAGCCCCGTAAATAACTTTAAATTTATCTTCTTCTTTTTCTACTCCTTTATTAATATCACAAACAGCATGATATAAATCAGGATAGGATTGCAGACAATCATGGTCAGTTACGGCGACCGCTTTATGGCCTAATTTATGAGCAAATTTTACTAAGTCTTTAGCTTCAATCACCCCATCCATGGCACTCATTTTGGTATGCGCATGAAGTTCAATTCTTTTTTCTTCGGAATTATCCGCAATAAGTTCATCTTTACTTTTAATCTTTTCAATCGCTTTACCATTTAAAATCATTTGTCTTAAATAGTTATCCATTTCGACATTACCATAAATCCGATACCAATTACCAACTTTTAAACCTTTTTTAATTTGATTGTATTCTTCGCTTTTAAATCTAACAAATTTAACTAAAAAACTATCCGTTTTATCACTTACTTTTAAATTGATAATATATGCTGTTCCTTTTTGGCCTTTTCTTTCACTCGCATCAATTCCAAAAATGAATCCCTCAACAATAACATTTTTTTGTTCTCCCACAATATTTTTTAAGGCCGTTACTTCGCCATCTTTATGAAACCCAAATAAAACCGGATTATCTTCCTTTTTAGGAATAACTACTTCTTTGCTTTCCTCAATTTCTTTTTTTATCTCTTCTTTTTCTTCTTTATTTAGGACGAATTCAAGAGAATATTCTCCTAAACCATAATTTTTTAAATTGGTAATTAATTTATTAAATAATTCATCTTGATAAGTTACTTCACTCATAACTTCTATATAAATTACTTTATCTTTAACTTCTTTAAAACCTTTGATGATACCCGAAATGGAAGGATGTTCAAAAATAATATTTTCTAATAAAATATCCGTATAATTTTTTATATCTTCATCTAAAACACTATTATAAAGAAGTTCAATATAACATTTATCTGTCCCATTTATTCCTTTTTTAGCGGCATTAAAAAGATTAGTTACTAAATCATAACTTAATACTTTAGGACTTTCTAAATAAACAGTATATACTTTAGTCTCCCTATTATAAATAACTTTGTTAATTACGACATCCTTATAACCATCATTATATTCTACCTTAATACTTTTTAAAAATCTTACTAATTCTTCCATCGTTGTTACTCCTTAACTAATCTATTTACTATTATACTATATTTATCATATCTTTTTGAGACTTTTCCCCATATTTTTATCATATCATTTTTTTGGATATTTTGCATATAGGAAAATTTATTCGGAAAAATGGTAAAATCACAACAATTTGTTTCATCACTTCCACTAATAAATCCCATATCTTCCTTAGTTTTGGTCTTAATAAAACTTATATCTTCAATCATCACATAACACACAACATTTTTAAAAACATTTTCTTTAATATCTTCTAATTTCATTACTTCATCTTTACTATATTTAGAGGCTGGATGATTACTAATATAAAAATCATAAGCATTTATTTCATTAATTCTTAACTCATCTTCTGGGTATTCTTCCTCAACTTTAATTTCGGGAACTAAAGCATACTCTCCTAAATCTTTAGATAAAGTTCCATAATTTATTAAAGCATCTAAATTATTCATTAAAGTTTTGGTATTAAATCCTAAATCATTTAAGGCTCCGGCTTTAATTAAAATACTATAGTCATTTTTACTTAAGATACTATAAGTTCTTTCAAAAAAATCAAAGACATCTTTATAAAGACCATTATTCTTTCTTTCTTCTAAAATACTTCCGATACTTTCTTTTCTTAAACTATTAATTCTTGTAAAAGGCAAATACACCTTATTTTCTTTTAAAACATATTTAGAATCGGATATATTAATATTTACATGTTTAATTTCATAATTATATTTTTTAAGTTCATTTAAATATAATTTTATTTTATTAGGACTTACCACACTTTCTAAAAGTTCAAAAGTAAATAAGGCCCGATAATGGACTTTTAAATAAGCCATTTCATAAGAAACATAGGCATACGAAACACTATGGGCTTTATTAAAGCCATAAGAAGCAAAGGCGGAGATGGCCTCGAATATTTGATGGGAAAGAGCTTCATCATAACCATTTTCTCTACTTTTCCTAATAAATTTATCTTTTATTTTCGCAATACTTTCACTGTTTTTGCCAGCCATGGCTTTCCTTACATTATCCGCTTCCGCATAAGTAAATGAGGCCATCCTAACTAAAATACTCATAACTTGCTCTTGATAGACAATTACCCCATAAGTTTCCTCTAAAATGTCTTTTAAAGATTCGTGATAATAGGTGACTTTTTCGAGTTTCATTTTTCTTTTAATATAAGTTTCTAATTCCCTGCTTGGTCCTGGTCTTACCAAAGCAATCGATGCCACTAGTTCACTGAAGTTTTGCGGTTTATATTTAATTAACATATTTTTAAAAGCCTTAGTTTCAAATTGAAAGATGCCATCGGTATCGGCCCTGCTAAATAAATCATAAACCTCTTTATCATCTAAAGGAATATCTTTCAAATTAAAACCCTCAATATTTTTAATAATATTACTGATTGTACTTAAATTTCTTAAAGCTAAAAAGTCCATTTTTAAAAGACCTAAGTTTTCTAAACTTTTCATGGGAATACCACTTAAATAAATATCTTTATTTTTGTACATTGGAATAATTTCGTCTAAAGGTCTATTTGCAATAACAATTCCTGCCGCATGGGTACTAATATTTTTCTTTAAACCTTCTAGTTTTAAACTTATTTTATAAACATTTTTTAAATCAGGATAAGTTTTTAAATAATCATTAACTTCTTTAATTTTTAAGTTATCTTTCAGAGTTAGGTTACCTTCAATAACTTTTAAAAATTTATTTAAAAGTCTTTCTTCAATTTTAAAAATCTTAGCCACATCTCTTAAAACTAATCTGGTTTTTAAAGTGGCAAAAGTAAGACCTCCCGAAACATTTTCTTCGCCATATTTACTTTTAACATAATTAATTACTTCATCTCTTTTGGTGTTATCAAAATCAATATCAATATCAGGCATCGATACTCTTTCCGGATTTAAAAATCTTTCAAATAATAAATTATATTTAATGGGATCAATATCGGTAATTCCAATTACATAACTTACTAAAGAACCGGCCGCACTACCTCTTCCTGGGCCTACTAAAATATCATGTTTTTTGGCATATAAAACATAATCATAAACAATCAAAAAGTAATCAACAAACCCCATTTTGTTAATAACACTTAATTCATATTTTAATCTTTCCAAATAATTACTTGGAACTTTGCCATTCAATCTTTTTTGTAAGCCCTTTAAACATAAATTTTTTAAAAATTCTAAAGAATCAATATCTTTATTATATTTCGGAATATAACTTTTATTCTTCGTAAACTCTATATTAATCATACTATTTACTTTTTCAATAGTTTTTTGATCAAATTCACTTATATTAAAATTAAAATAATTATCATAATAAGTTTTTATCTTTTCTTCATTTAAAATATCTAAATACTTTAAGTATTCTAAATCTTCTTTTAAAAAACATTTAATATCATTTACATAAACGACATTTGAATTTCTTATTAAAGCATTTTTAAGTTCTACCTCATCTTTATAGCCAATAAATCTATCTTCATAAAAATTAACATCATCATATAGGGCTAAACTTTGATAAGGAACAATAACTAAAATATCAGAGGAATACTCTTGTAATTCTCGGATACTTGCATTTCTTTCTGTAATAATACTATTTATTTTAAGTAAGTTTTTATACCCCTTCTCATTTTTGGCATATAAGTAAATATTATTTTCATTTAAAGTTACTTCTAAACCAATTATGGGCTTAATATTAAATTCCATACATTTATCATAAAATTCCACTGAGCCAAAGAGATTAGTATCACAAATTCCACAACTAGTTATATTTTTTTGCACACAAAATTTAATTAAATCTTCAATTTTAATTAAACTCTTCAGTAAACTATAATCAGTTGTAACTTTAAGTGGTATATACATAAAAACTCCTCTAAATATATTATAACATTACTTGAAAACATTTGACATATCTTTTAATATATGATAAAGTTTTTAAAGGAAAAAGGAGGCATTCTTATGGCTAAGAAAATAACAAATAAAAAACCTTTAACAGGTAATTTAAGAAGCCATGCTTTAAATGCTACAAAAATGAAACAAAAACCTAATTTACAAAAAAAGACAATTAATGGGGAAAAAGTAATTATTAGTGCAAGAGAAGCAAAAAAATTAAAATAACCTAGAAATTTATATTTCGGGTTATTTTTTTATCTATGAATACTTAGTTCTTCTCTACTTATTAATTTAGCAGTTTTCATCATAAACATATTGTGAAGTTCTCTTATCTTTTCATATCTTTGATTTGCACCCTCAATTAAAGCAGTTTTATTGGAAGTGTTTAGAGTTTCGGCTAACTCCACATTATTGTAAGCTGCATCCTCTAATTCTTTTAACATATCACTACAAAAAGATAATAAAATATCATAATCCATTTCATTATTTAACATATATTCTTCTAATTTTTCAAAACAACTTTTAAAATTTAATAAAATAACATCATAGTTATCAAATACTTCTTCTAATTTTTTATCAGCCATAATATAACTCCTACCAAAAATAAATATATAACTATTTTATTTTAAAGTAAATAACAATAGACACATTTGGACATAATTGGCATTAAATATTTTATTTTACAAAATTACCTACTTATTGAATATTATTCAACATTTTGGTATAATCTAATTAATGGAGATGGGTTACCATCGCCAATGTGGTTATTTCACTACTTTATTCGAATATCAATTCGAACTGAAGTAGTGTCTTTTTTATTGCGTTTAAACAAGTTGTCTATAATCAAAGATATGAACTTAAATAATATTCCTATTATCACATCCATAAACACCACCGTCCTTTCCAATAAAGATTTTTTTCAAAACCCCCTTGAAAAGCAGGCGAGATTTCCCATCTCAAAGACTATATTTTATAGATATTTTTTTCTAAGTCAAGTCGTTCGACAAAACATGTCAAAACTTCTAATATTATGACAAAATTCGACATTTCTGTCGAACTTTGTCAAGTATTTATACTAATTTTAATCTTGAGGCATTACCCCTGATATTATAAATGGATGGTCTTTGGTTCCTTCTCCTGTTAAATTAGTTCCTGTATTAAGATAGAAGACAGGCCGAACTGATAATTCACGTTCAATATATGCGTTCGTCACATAACCACTTTGATCAATGTACCAAGCACCAGAACCCACATCATCATCGAATTTACTCATGGTCCACTCTCCATCTGGAGAATTATTTGTCCAACCATTACTTAATAATAACCAATTTCCAGCATTATTAAAATCTGTTGCATACATTAACCCTATTATATTATTTGAGTCTCCTGCAAGTGTTGTATCTTTTGGTTCTACTGTTCCTGGCAGACTTTCTTGAACTGTTACATACCATCCATGTTGACTTATTATGCCATTCCAGTATGTTCCATCAGTTCCATTTTTTATCGTATTTAGAAATGTTGTGTTTAAATATTCTTTTAATTTCGATTCTTCCCATACAGGATAGTTATACATGAAGCCACCCCACTCTTGGTTTGTTAGTGATGGTACCGCTTTTATTATTTTTAATTGACTTGAATATAATCCTATTGTATTATCTGCTTCACTTGATATTCCTATTATTCTATACATATATGTTGCTGGAGTACCTGTACATGTACTTTCTACTGTTGTTCCAAAACATATGTAATTATTTAATACTTGACTATATGTTCCTTTAAAACGGTATAGTCCATCTACTGCGATTAAGTTTCCACTAGCAAAAGTTGTTTTACCTTTTTCTTGCAATAGTTCTAAAGCATTTTTTCCTTTAGCGAAGTATAATGTACAATAAACACTGTTTGTTGTGTTTATTATGGCTGTATATGTATTTAAATCAAATTTAAGTACATCCAAACTTTCTACTAATGCTCCATTTCCATCATAACATTTAGAACCAACAAAACCATGAGTTGCCGAACTTGGCCAAGCATTTCTATTTTCAGCAGCCCTCCATGTGTTATCATCCTGTTGGACCATTATCGCTATGGATTGTTTCTTATTTTTTAATGATGTTGCTACCACCTCATCTAATACATTTTTATTGCCTGTGTTATACAATAAGTATAATGATATAACTTCTACCACTATTAATATTATAACAATACCTTTTAACATTATTTTCTTTTTCATTTCTATTCCCTTCTATTTACTAAAATACGCAAAGCAGACATTTGATCCAACTGATGAAATACTAAACCCTGTTTCACTTGTATAATCAAACCTAGTTATGTTATTTTCAAAATCACATTCGTGTCCATCTAAATTCCATGTTTTATCTACAATACTTGTAAATTTATATTTATCTCCATTATATTCTTTGTTTCCGTTAGTATCTTTAATAAAAGCGTATACCGATATGTCTCCTTCTATATTATTGTTATTTGAAGTATCTATATCATAATATAATCGACAAGTTACTTGAGTTGGTTTGGCTTCAGTGTATTTTATACTTATACTTCCATCTTCATTTACTTTATAATAATTATTACCATCATAAGTTACTTCATTACCCTTTGCTGGATAGCAATTAGATGCCTCACTATTTAAAACATAATCTCCGATTGGCATAAATTTTCTTTCTTTATATTTTTTAGTATCACTTGATACTTGAGTATAAAATATAACATTTACATCACTTTCTACATCTACTGGACCTTGTTTAACACTTTCTCCCCCTCCAACAAAGTTTCCAACCTTACCGGTAAATATTGGAGTCCAACCACTGTCATAACTATAATAAGCATGAGTATCTTTCAATACTAATTTAAATAAAGTTACAAATACAACAATAGAAAGAATTATTATCACAATATATATTTTTTTATTTTCTAAATTTATTAACATTTTACCTCCTTTTTGTGTGTTGCTAATACCGATTATTGTATACATATAAAAATAACATTTTGTTATTCTTTTATGATATTATATGTCATATTTATTATAAATTATATTTAAATAAAAAGCAAGGCAAAATATGATATTAAATACCATAACAAAGCAAGACACAAAATGACATAATAAATACGAGGTGATATATTGTTATTTAAAGAATATAGGTTAAAGGCTGGATTAACCCAAGAACAACTGGCGGAAAAACTTGACATTACTTGGAGGCAAATGCAAAGAATTGAAAAAGAAAAAAGTAGGCCTTCATTTGAAACATTAAGAAAACTTATATTAATTCTTAACATAAGTGATGAAGATATTGTTAAATATATAAAAGAAATTTATTAAAAATTGTTATACTTTTTGGAAAAAATGTGATATTATTAAATTGTTAAAAAAAGTGGGTGAAGCCAGCCCTACATATGGCAACTAAAAAAGATGGTTAGAGAACTTACTCTAACCTTTTAAAATGACAAAAGAAGGTTACTCGCCTTCTTTTAATTTGTCTATAACACTTTTAAATTGTTCTTCATTCCAAATAGTAATGCCTAGTTCTCTTGCTTTATCATATTTACTACCGGGGTCAGTTCCAACTATAACTACATCAGTCTTTTTACTAACACTTTCAGAGAAAGTACCGCTATACTCTTCTATTAAACTTTTTATTTCATCACGAGACATAAAGGATATTGCTCCAGTCATCACAAATTTTTTATTCGTAATAAACTCATTAGTTTTCTTTTTTACCCCATGATATTCCATATTGATACCTAACATCTTTAATTTATCAATAAGGTTTCTATTTTCTTTAAAATAATCATAAATACTTTGGGCAAGAATATCGCCAATATCTTTAATAGTCAATAATTCTTCAACCGAGGCATTCATTAAATTATCAATATTTTCATAATAACTAGCTAAAAGTTTAGCTGTTTTACTACCAACACCACTTATGCCTAAACCAAATAATAATTTTTCTAAACTATTATTTTTACTATTTTCAACGGCATTTAAAATATTTTCTAAACTCTTTTTACCAAAGCCTTCTAAAGTTAAGATATCTTCTTCGTGTTCTTTTAAATGATAAAAATCCGTAATAGAAGATAAAAATCCTTCATTAAAGAAATCCTCAATTATTTCATCTCCTAAACCATCAATGTTCATGGCATCTCTAGAAGCAAAATGAATTAATGCCTCAATACCTCGGGCAGGACATTTATCATTTGGACAATAATAATCGACTTGGCCTTCTTTTTTAATAAGTTTAGTATGACAAATAGGACATTCACTAATCATCACAAATGGCTTTTCTACTCCTGTTCTTCTTTCTTTAACACTACCCGTTACTTCCGGAATAACATCTCCCGCTTTATGAACACTTACAATGTCTCCAATCATAAGGTCTAAACTATTAACATAATCTTCATTATGTAATGTCGCCTTTCTAATAGTTGAACCCATAATTAAGACGGGATCAAGCATCGCATTTGGCGTAATCTTACCAGTTCTTCCCACGGTAAAAATTATATCATTAAGTTTAGTCAAGACTTCACTAGCCACAAATTTATAGGCTGTGGCCCATCTTGGATATTTGGCGGTAAATCCCAGTTCTTGTTGTTCATAAATATTATTAACTTTAATAACTATTCCATCAATTTCATAAGGAAGCGTATCTCTTTTAGTGGTATATTCATTTATAAATTCAATTACTTCATCAATATTTTTAACAAGTCTATTATTAGGATTTACTTTAAAACCTAATTTTTTCATGTAATCTAAGGCTTCCATATGGGTCGTAATACCATAATCTAGGGGATTAGGTAAATGATAAATCCAGTTATTTAAATTTCTTTTCGCTGCTACCTTGGAATCTAATTGTCTAACACTACCTGCGGCGGCATTTCTTACATTTTGTAAAATAGGAAGTCCTTCTATTTCTCTTTCTTTATTTAATTTCTCTAAAGTTTTCTTATCCATATATATTTCGCCCCGAACTTCAATATCGATAGGCTCTTTTAACTTTAAAGGAATTACTTTAATAGTTTTTACATTATGGGTGATGTCTTCACCAACGGTACCATCACCTCTGGTGGCACCACTTTTTAAAATACCTTTTTCATAAATTAAAGAAACAGATAAACCATCAATCTTAAGTTCACAAACATATTCGGGATTAATACCCATTTTTTTAATTCTGGCATCAAAATCTCTTACTTCATCTTCATTAAAAACATTCCCTAAACTAAGCATCGGTATTTTATGAGTAATTTTAGAAAATTTATCTAAGACTTCCCCACCCACTCTTTTACTGGGACTATCTGGTAAAACATATTCAGGATACTTTTCTTCTAAATTAATAAGTTCTCTTAAATATTTATCATATTCTTGGTCCGTTATTTCGGGATTATCTAAAACAAAGTATTTATAATTCGCCTGATTTAATAAATCAACAAGTTCTTTTATTCTCTCTTTTTCTTTCATTTTCATCCCCACAAATCTTTTTTATAAGTACCAACTTCTATTTCTTTTTGAATACCTCTTTTTAAACTACCTAAATCTTCTTTATAAGTAATACCATAATGTTTACTATTAGTTTTTATAACTTTAACTTTTTTATTCATCTCTTTAGCGCTTTCAAATACCACATTAGGGGCTAACCACTCAGTAGTAGCCAGGTCATTATTTAAGAAAAAGTCTTTAATGCTTTTCTCTAAATATGGAAATATTTTAGGTGTTAAACAAAATAAATTCATCGATACTAAAGTATCAAAGTTAATTTCAAATGCTTCTTCCTTATCTAATGGTCTTGCCATTATTTTATCATCTTGAAGATATACTTCACTTTCCACTAATTTATTTAAATAACCATTATTTTCAAAGATTACTCCTCTTTTAACCGAACCATTTTCACTTAAAGTATTACCTACTTTATAACCAATAATGGCATATTCATCATCTTCACAATTTAATAAATAGTTAGCAGCTTCTTTAAGTCCTTCTCTTCCATAAAAATCATCCGCATTAATAACAGCAAAATTTTCTTTTATCACATCTTTAGCCGAATACAAAGCATGGGCGGTTCCTAATGGTTTTAATCGGTCCTTGGGAATATTTATCCCTTCAGGCACATTTTTATTATCTTGAAAAACATACTCTACTTTAATTTTATCTTCAATATGTTTACCAATGGTACTTTTAAATATTTCATAGTTTTCTTCCTTAATTACAAAAACTACTTTATTAAAACCAACCATAATAGCATCTTTAATACTATAATCAATGATAAATTCGCCATTAGGGCCAACAGGTTCAATTTGTTTTAAACCACCAAAACGACTACCCATCCCAGCCGCTAATACTAATAATGTTAAATCTTTTTTCATCTTTTTATCCTTTCTTTAGTCCTTTATAGTTTTTTAAGAATTTTCTAATACCGTATTGTTTACTAAAGGCCACACTGACAAACCGGTCATCAACGGATATAACAACCCCTCTGCCATAGGTTAAATGCGTAACAACATCTCCACTTTTATAATCACATTCTTCACTATTTTCGGTATAATAACTTTCTTTATTTATTTTTTCTTCTTCACCACTTACTTCTAAATATTTAGGATCAATTTCCGCAATAAAGCGTGATGGAACATTAAACATTTCTTTACCATAAAGCATTCTCATCTTCGCATTAGTTAAATATAATCTTTCTTTGGCTCTCGTTATCCCCACATAGCAAAGTCTTCTTTCTTCTTCAATGCCATTTTTTTCATCAAAAGCATTCATATGAGGCATAAGACCATCTTCCATGCCTACCATAAAGACCACTTTAAACTCTAACCCTTTAGCGGAATGAAAAGTCATTAAAGTTATTTCATCATTTTCTTCTTTATGTTCGGTAATGTCCGCAATTAAACTTACTTCCTCTAAAAAGTCTTGTAAATTAACACTACCAGTAACATTTTGATAATTTTCCGTTATACTTCTAAATTCCATTAAGTTTTCCAGTCTAATGTCAGCTTCTAAAGTATGAACTTTCTCTAACTCTTCTTTCATTTTACTTTTTTCTAACACTAAATCAATTAATTCCGTTAAAGATAAATTCTCACTTTCCTTTTGGATATCTAAAATCATATTTTTAAAATCTTGTTCTTTACCACCATCAATGGTCTCAAAAATAGAAGTGCCTTCTCTTCTCGCTTTTCCTGTTAAACCTTCAATTGATTTAGCCCCAATGCCTCTTTTTGGTTCATTAATAACTCTTAAAAGAGAAACATCGTCATCGGTATTCGCAATTAATTTTAAATAACATATTAAATCTTTAATTTCTTTTCTTTTATAGAAGTAAAAACTACCTACTACTTTATAAGGTAAACCATTCTTAATTAAGGCTTCTTCATAAATCCGGGATTGGGCATTAGTTCTATAAAAAATCGCAATATCTTTCTTTTGATAACCTATAGAAAGTAAATTTTCAATTTCTTTAATAATTAAATTTGCTTCATCTAAACCTGTTTTGCATTTTAAATATTTAACCTTGACACCTTCCCCTAGTTCACTAAATAAATTAACTTCTTTTCTTTCCACATTATTTTTAATAACCGAATTGGCCGCATTTAAAATGGTGGTTGTACTCCGATAATTTTGATTTAAAACATAAACTTCCGCATCCGGATAATCTTTTTCAAAATTTAAAATATTTTTATAATTCGCTTGTCTAAAACCATAAATAGCTTGATTTTGATCTCCAACAACAAAGATATTCCGATATTTACTGGCTAAAAGTTTAATCATTTTATATTGCACTTCATTGGTATCTTGATATTCATCTACCAAAATATATTGATATTTTTCTTGATATAAATCTAAAATATCTTCGTGACTTTCAAATAATTCTACCGGTAATTTTAATAAATCATCAAAATCAATAACATTATTTTTTCTTAAAGTTTTTTCATATTCAAAATAAACTTCGGCAGCCTTCTTTTCAATATCACTTAAAAAATATTTAGCAATATCACTTACACTTAACATTTCATTTTTAATAAAGCTAATTCTATTTCTTACATAAGATGGCGATATTTCCCTTACATCCATCCCTTTTTCTTTCATAACTTTTTTAATAATGGTTAAAACATCATCCGAATCGATGATAGTAAAATTTTTCTTTAAGCCCATTACTTCATAATTTTCTTTAATTATTCTTAACCCAAAAGAATGGAAGGTTCCTACAAAAGCATAACTATTTGAAGTAAGCCTTCCAACTCTTTCTTTCATTTCCTTCGCAGCTTTATTTGTAAAAGTAATCGCTAAAATATGACTACTATAAATACCTTTATCAATAAGATAAGCAATTCTAGTTGTAAGAACTTTAGTCTTACCTGAACCAGCCCCCGCTACTACTAGACATGGGCCATCAATATGCATAACTGCTTCTTTTTGTTCTTTATTTAAACTGTCTAAATATTCCATATCTAACCTCATAATAATTATACCAAAAAAAAAATAACTATTGAAGTTATTTTAATTATTATTAGGAATATTTTTATGTTTATTAATTAAATGATAAGCAATAAGGATAGCAATCATTAAAATGATGATTACAACGGCTACTTTTAAACCAAATATTGGCATCATTTTAATAATATCAACAACATAACTATATTCAGTTCCTAATAGTTTGGTACCTACAAGTAAGACAAGCATCAAAATTGCCATAAGAGTACCTGAAGCTAAAATAGTAGATGAAGTTATCTTTATCCATTTCGCTTTCTTTAATGATAAGACAACAATTAAACCAAAGGCAATTAAACTACCAATTAAAATATAAGTAAATAATTCTCCACTAAAGATAAATCTTACTACTTCTAAGTCTTGTTGTTCTTCTTCCGTTAAAGTATCTTCTAAAATACTAGTATCTGGTAATAATTCTTCATTATCTTCAATACCTTTTTTAATACTATCTAAAATATCATTCTTTTCTTTTTCGGTAAAATTATATAATTTAGTTTCATTGATATCATCCATTACTCCCCCAATAATAGAAGTTATATTGTCCGCATCAATTAACTTTTGATTTTTACCTTCTAAGAAATATTCGGCTACTTTACCTGTAACATCTCCTACTAAACCTTTTACTTCGGAAGAATTTAAAACTTTTAATACAATGTCTTCATTAATATTAAGTTCTTCTAAAGTATCATATACTTCTTTTAAAGAATCCTTTAGGGAACTTTCTAGTTCTGGATTTTCTTTGATTATCTTTTCCACATCCGTGCTTACAATCATATCTTTAATACTATCTTTAGAAACTGTATGTTTAACCGTAAATAAAGTTATTAAACTAAAACTTCCTAAAAATAAAACAATGACTAAAATTACTAAGGCTATGTTTTTTAAAATTTTCATTCTTTCACCTCACAAAAATGGTGTTCTTGGAGGGATTCGAACCCTCGGCCTTATGCGTCGGAGGCATACGCTCTATCCAACTGAGCTACAAGAACAACCTTATTATAACATTATTTTTTAAATTAGACTATTATATTTGTAATTTAATCAGTAATAATTTCATCAACATTTATATCTAAATTATTATGGTATACATTATCAATTACTAATTCTTTATAACTAAGGCCTATTTTATAAACTTGATTTTTTCTAAAAAACTTATCATAATAACCTTTACCATAGCCAATGCGATAACCCATTTTATCAAAGCAAATTCCCGGAGTAAGACAAACAAAATCTTGAAAATCCTTTATTACATCAGCATTTTGGGGTTCCAAAATTCCTTTATAACCTTCTCTTAATTCTTCTAAACTATTTAGATAATGAAATTCCATTATATCTTTATTTACTTTAGGTACACCCACAACATAAGAATTATCTAAAAAATATTTAATTAAATTAAGAGTATCTACTTCATCTTCTAAAGATACATAAATTAATACTTTATGAGATTTATTAACTTTTGAATTATGAATAACTTTATTAAATATTTCTTTATCTTTTAACTCTTTATTATCTATTCCTTTCCGAATACTTAAATATTTTTTTCTTAAAACTTCTTTCATAACCAACCTACATAAAAAGTAAGCAAATGCTTACTTAAAATAATCTAATTATATCATTAATCGTAACAACGACAATTAAAAGCATTAATAATATAAATGTTATATTAATGAACCAACTCTCTATTTTTTCATTGATTGGACTACCTTTAATCTTTTCAATAATTAAGAATAAAACTCTTCCACCATCAAAGGCTGGGATTGGAATAATATTAATTACCCCAACATTAATACTTAGATAAGCCACTAGATAGACAATTGAATATAATCCTGCTTTGGCACTTTCGCCAACAACTGAATAAATACCTACAGGTCCACTTAAGGCTCCGATGGAAATCTTACCCGTAACAAGTCCCACTATCGTTAACCACATGGATACAACAATAGACCAAAATTTTTCAAAAGTATATTTAACTTTAGCAAGAAAACCATGTGTTTCTTCTTGGTTAACAGTCATTCCGTAGACAAGTCTTTCATTACCATCTTCATCTTTTTCCTCTACAGGGGTAATCCGATAATTTTCAACTTTACCATCTTCATGTTTTATTTGAAAATCCGTATAATCATTTTTATTTTTATAATATAAGATTATTTGGGCTTCATCCCAAGTATTTACTTTATGATTGTTAATAGATACAATGGTATCCCCTGGAACAATCCCCGCTTCTTTAACCGGATAATTATCAACAACATCTAAAATTTTAGGTTTTAAGGAAGTACTTCCCCAAACAAGAGAAATCACAAATAATAAAAGTAAAGCCATAATAAAGTTATTGGTAACTCCGGCAAGCATAACAATTACTCTTTGCCAAATTGGTTTGTTACATAAACTTTTACTCTTAGGAATTTTTTTATCATCTTCATAAACTTCTCCCGCCATAGATACAAATCCGCCAATTGGAAGCGCTCTTAAGTTATAAGTTACCTTATCTTTTTTACCTTTCCAAGAATGAATAACTGGACCCATTCCAATCGAAAATTCATAAATATGAACGCCAAAAGCCTTAGCCCATAGGAAGTGCCCTAATTCATGAACTAAAACGATAACTCCTAAAATAAATATAAATAATATTAATGTTAAAAACCACATAAATTATCCTCCTTTTAGATTAACCAATATAATATAATATAAGCAAATACCACAAATGATAAACTATCTACTCGATCAAGAACACCACCATGTCCTGGCATAATATTCGAAAAATCTTTAATCTTATTTTCTCTTTTAATTTTACTATAGAATAAATCGCCAACTTGACCAATTAAAGATAAAACTATCGTTACAAACACAACTTTAAAAGAAATTGGTCCAAGTAAGTTACCATAAACAATTAAACCGCCAAGAGATCCCCCAATAAGTCCTCCATAGAATCCTTCCCAAGTCTTATGCGGACTAATTTTAGGACACATTTTATGTTTGCCAATTAATTTACCAATTGCATAAGCGAATGTATCAGTTAAAATAGTAACACTTAATAAATAGATAAGTAGGCTAATATTAACACTCCTGATTGCAATTAATAAATTAAAAAATATCCCAATTAAATAAACAATTCCTAAAGTTGTAAAAGCATTTCTAGTTAAATATTCATCCTTTTTATAAAACACAACGGGAATTAATAATAAAACAAAAGGAAGTAAAAGTCTTGGTAAACTTACCGAATACTCTAAAGAATAATTTCCATAATTACCTAAAACTAAATATAAAACACATAAAAGTCCTAATATTTTAATGGCATCAGGAATAAACTCTTTACTTTCTTTTAAATCCATCATTTCCTTATAAGCTAAAATACTTAAAACACCCATCGCAATCGCAAATGGATAACTTCCTAGCCAAATTAAAGGAATAAAGATTAATAGGGCAATAATGGCACTTATAATTCTTGTCTTCATATAACCTCCATACAATTATATTCTAATAAAAGTATACTATTAATTAACCTTTTAGTAAAGAAAAAAGTATAGATTTTCTATACTTAATCAAATATATCTAACTTTTCAACAGCATCTAATTCTTCTTCTAGTAGTCTTTTATATTTTCCTTTATATCTTTCGATATATCTTTTTAAATCTTGGGCTTCTTGGTCAACTTTTTCAGCTTTAATTAAAGCATTATTCACAATTCTTGAGGCATTCTTCCTCGCATTTTCCACCACTAGTTTAGCTTCTTCAAATGCATTTTTCTTAATATTATGGGAAGATTCTTCCGCGATTAAAATAGCCCTATTTAAAGTGCTTTCTAATTCTTTATAGTGGGCTAATTCTTTTTTTAAGGCTTCGATATCTAAATCTTTTTGTTTTAAATTATTTAACATGCTTTCATATTCTTGTGTTACTTGCCCTACAAAAGAATTAACTTCACTTTTATTATAGCCCGGTATACTACTAGTGAATTTTTTCATATTTTATATCAACTCTTTTACCACTCTAGTTCTTCTTCACTGGCATTTTTAACTTTCTCACTATCATCAGTTATTTTGCCTTGAACATTTACATTTTTTGGTGTGCATAAGTAAATTCCTACACCAATCTTTTGCATATTTCCCCCTATGGCATAAATACATCCGCTTAAAAAATCAATTATTCTTTTGGCTTGGGCAGATGTTACTCTTTTTAAATTAACAACGACACTATTGCGATTTTTTAAATGATCCGCAATGGCTTGAGCTTCCGAAAATGAACGAGGTTCTAAAAGAATCATTTTATTACCTGCTTTATCCGCATCTTTCAAGGCATCAGCTTCTGAAATGGCATAATATTCTTCTTCGCCTTCAAATTCTTCTTTGTCTTCATCATCTTTTAACCAATTTTTAATTTTATTAAATGCCATACCTATCCTCCATTATCCTATTTCTATTTTATTTTATCAAATAAATAAAATTTTTACAATACTATTTTACTCTCAATATAATCTTTTACTTCCGAAACTTTTAAAGTAATTTGTTCCATAGTATCTCTATTTCTAATGGTTACTGTATCATCATTTAAAGTATTATCATCAACAGTAATGGTAAATGGGGTACCAACGGCATCACATCTTCTATATCTTTTTCCAATACTTCCCGCATCATCATAACTACAAGTGAAATGTTCACAAAGTTTAGTATAAATATCACTTGCTTTTTCACTATGAAGTTTTTTAACTAAAGGTAAAACGGTTGCTTTAATCGGAGCAAGTGCAGGATGAATTTTTAAAACTAAACGCGTATCCCCATTTTCAACTAACTCTTCCGTATAACTATCACAAAGTAAGGTTAAAATTAATCTTTCAACTCCAACAGATGGCTCAATTACATAAGGCAAATATTTTTCGTGAGTTTCGGGATCTAAATATTTAAGGTCAGCACCGGAATGCTTTTCATGAACTCCTAAGTCGTAATCGGTTCTATCAGCAATTCCCCAAAGTTCACCCCAACCAAATGGGAATTTATATTCAATATCGGTAGTGGCTTTACTATAGAATGATAATTCTTCTTTAGAATGATCCCGATATCTTAAGTTTTCTTCTTTTAAACCTAATAGTTTTAAGAAATCTATACAATAATTTTTCCAAAAACCAAACCATTCTAAATCCGTACCTGGTTTACAGAAGAACTCTAATTCCATTTGTTCAAATTCTCTTACTCTAAAGATAAAGTTTCCTGGTGTAATTTCATTACGGAAACTCTTACCATATTGCCCAATCCCAAAAGGAATTTTGGCACGCATACTTCTTTCCACATTTTTAAAGTTAACAAATATACCTTGGGCAGTTTCTCCTCTTAAATAGATAGTACTTTTCGTATCTTCCGTAACACCTTGACTAGTTTCAAATAATAAATTAAATTTCCGAATATCGGTAAATTCACTACTACCACATTTAGGACAAGTAATACCTTTTTCTTTAATTAATTTAACTAATTCTTCATTACTCATTCCATCTCCAGTAATTTCTCCATGCGTAAAATCTTCTACTAGTTTATCGGCTCTATGACGAGTTTTACAATGTTTACAATCAATTAAAGGGTCCGCAAAATTAGCCACGTGTCCTGATGCAACCCAAACTTTAGGGTTCATTAAAATGGCACTATCAAGGCCATAATTATAAGGACATTCTCTAATAAACTTTTGCCACCAAGCATTCTTAATATTTTGTTTTAAAAGGGCTCCTAAAGGTCCGTAATCCCAAGAATTAGCTAAACCTCCATATATTTCACTACCCGCAAAAATAAAACCATATTGTTTGGAATAATTAACTAAATCTTCCATTGTTACTTTTTTCTTTTCTTCTTCCATAATTTCCTCCTTCAAAATAAAAAACTTCTTTAAAATTTGTAAGGACGAAAATTTTTTCCGCGGTTCCACCTTACTTATTCTAAAGAAGAATCTCTCTTAACTATATAGCTCGGGCTTTCCACACCGTCATCACTTGTATGTCTTAAATTATATATTATTTAGCAAAATTTAGCAACAATTTATTATTTTTTGTAACAATTCTGTTGCATTATCTTAAAATATATTGTATAATTGGTTTAGAAGTTACGAAAAAGTAACTCTCAACTGGTCCATAATTTATGGACATACGACATTAAGTCGTTGGGTGTGGATTTATTCTACACGTGACTGGCCCCTTTAGCGGGCATTTCAGTAATATGTAAATACATATTACTACGCATATAGATTTAATCTATATGGACTGGGTTCTATCTGAACCAATTAGTGAGTTACTATATTGTAACTTAGACTGTGCCTTAGAGCGTATCGGTATTATGCTTAGCATTTTACCGCGGGTATAGACTTAATAGTCTATACGGACTGGATTCGTGAGAATCAAAAAGAGTTACGGTATTGTAACTCCAAACTGTGCCCCTAGCGGGCGTATCGGCATTATACTTTTGTATTAATGCTGCGTGTGGCAAATTGTTATTACAATTATGCTGCCGTCGTAGTTAATCTACGGCTACTGTGTCCCTTTGCGGACGTATCAACATTATGCTTAAGCATTGATGTTGCGTGCATGGATAATATAATCCATACGGACTGGGTTCTATCTGAACCATTTGACTATTATATAAAATAATAGTCATTTTTATTTTGTTAAATAATCAATAATTTCTAAATCTATTAAGTCCATTATTTCTGCACTACAATAATATTTATTTTTTTCTAATATAATTTTACTTTTACTTATTGTAGTTATTTGAGTAATTAATGCATAAGAAGTTTTATCATATCTTGGATAATTAGATACTTTTAATTTTCCTAAACATAATCTTTTATATCCTTCTTTAGAAGATAAAGGCAAAACAGTTATATTATCGACAACTTCGTTATCATCACTATTTAAAACAATAGCAAAATGAACATTAGATAATTCTGATCCCATATTAACTCCAAAATCAACTTTAATTATTTCTCCTCTTTCAAAACTCGGCTTTAATTCATCATTAAAATATTTTTCGTTTTTAAAAACTGTTGACTCTTTTTTTAACCAACTACCTAATTTAAAGAATTTAGGATTTTTTGATTTATAAGCTTTTTTGTAATTTTCCGTACTTTTTTCAATTTTTTGAATTTGATTTTCTTTTTCAATTTTTGTTTTCATAATATTTTCCTCTCTTTAAAAAACGAGAAATATTTTCTAATACTTCTCGTTTCGAGGACTATATTTTATAGATATTTTTTACTAAGTCAAGTCGTTCGACAAATGTTGTCAAAACTTCTAATATTATGACAAAATTCGACGAATCTGTCGAACTTTGTCAAGTAATTATATTAATTTTAATTATCAGTTAATGTCGTTATTATATATGGACTCGATTCAGTTCCTGTCCCTATTATACTTACATCGGGTTTTAGATAGAAAACCGGCCGGATTGCATATTTCATCTCTACACTACGACGGGCCAAATCTCCACGGTAATCCAAATACCACGCCTCGTAAGCGCCAGTGTTGTTGGCAGAACCCCTAGTCATGGTCCATTCATATGTACTTCCATATGTTCCTGTTTTTCCGCTCATTGTGTAAATTATATGTAACCAACTATTTGTATAACTAGGATAACCTTTATATGTCCATGAATTATAATAATCACTTTTGTACATTAAACCTACTGGGTATTTTTCGCTTGTTCTTGTTTTTGATTCAGATGCATAAGTTTCACTGGTATTATCACCTTTCCACCAATATACATCTTTTATTAAGCCTTTTACTCCTCCTAATCCATTATAGAATGTGTTATTCAATGTCCATCTCGCTACTGCTCCTAAACTTTCTGTACTATCCTTATAATCCCATGTAAAGTAACTAATAATGTCATAACTCGCCCATGCTTGGCTTGTGCTTGATGGTATTACTTTGATTACTTTTAGCATTCCTTTATCTAATCCTAAGGAATTACTTTCATCTGATTCTGTTCCATCTGTTACTCCTATTATGCGATACAAGTATTTATTGTTTTCGGCACTTCCACAAGTTTCAGGATTTTTTGGGCCTCCTATACATATAAAGTTGTTTGTTACTTCTTCATATGTTCCTTTAAATCTATATAATCCTTCTACTGCTACTTTTGAATCTCCTGTTTGACCTCCAGCATAATATGCTCCTCCTTGAGCATCTAATGTTTCTAATGCTGGTCTTCCTTTTCCAAAGTATAATGTACAATATATGGTTTTCTTTGTTGTAATTGTAGCTTCTTTGTTTACTTCATCAAATTGTAAATATTGTCTTGGATTATCAACCTTTGCTCCACTAGCATCTGTACATTCTGTCCCTGCATAACTGTATTTTGTTAAATCTGGCCATTTACTTTTATCTTCTGCTTCATGCCAGCCATATTCCGTTTCGCCATCTGATATTCCATCATTTTGAATCATTATAGATAGTGATTTATCGTTTTTATCAAATTTATCTACTATCTTAATATTCTCTAAAACTTTATTATTTGGTTTCATATTAAAATAGCTGTATGCTTCATATATTATTCCAATTGTTATTATAACCACTATTATATTTAATACTCTCTTTTTCATTTCTTACCTCCTAATTTTTATTAAAATATGCATAACATATATTTGGACCATCCGTTTTAAATGTAATGCCTTTTGTTGTATCATAATTTATTTCTGTTTTTATATTATTTATATCATTACAGTTTGAACTATCATAAGTATATCCACTTGTTGGTATTGTTTCTGTCATTGTATAATGTTTGCTATTTTTATTATAAACAACCATACCTAATGGATCTTCAATTAACGCAAACACTATAACATCATCTTTAGTTAAGTCTTTACCATAATCATAATATATTCGACATACTACTTGATTAGGTTTACTTTGACTTACTTTTACTGTTACTGTTCCATCATCACTTATTGAATAATCTTTATCAGAATATTTTTCATATGTGGCATCAATTGGAATACAATTACTTTTCTTTTCACTTAATACATAACCTGATACTAAAACCGGTGTACCTTCCATAATAGTATAATTTTTAGGATTAGTGATATCTTGAACATAAAAAAGTAAGTTAACATCGGTATTTGTATCTAAAGTGCTGGTATCTCCTTTACCAGCAAAATTTCCTACTTTACCAGTAAATATTGGAACTGGTCCCGTTGAATAATTATAATAAGCGTGAGTTCCTTTTAAACATATAAATAAAACAATAACAAAAAAGCCTATAACTATATATATTATTCTTATATCTAATAATTTTTTTATTCTTTCTTTTATCATATTTCACCTCTTTGTTTGAAATACCGAAACAGCAATCTATTTTTATCTATTTTGATTATACCATTTTATGGACAATGTGTCCATATGTAAAAATAAATTTTTTTGTAATAATATGGACAGGTGGTGCATTATGAAACATGTGGATACTTATTATTTTGATGTTATTAGAAAGAATATTAAAAAATATCGCAAGTTAAAAAATCTAACTCAACAAGAGTTAGCGGACAAAGCGGGATTAACTATGAATTATATATCTAAAATAGAAAGTCTAAAAATGCAAAGAGGATTTACTATTCCTTCTTTAACTAGAATTGCTGATGCTTTAGAAATAGATATAAAAGAATTATTCAACGAAGACAAATAAAATGCTACTATTTAAAGTAGCGTTTTTATTATCTTATTTTTTCAACTAATTCGGCAAGTTTTTTACTTTCTTTACTACTGATTTTTACATATTTTAAATAACAGTCAGAACATAAAGGAACATACTCAACCGAATCATTTGATCCATCAATAACCACTATCTCCCCTTCATCTGTAAACTTGTCATTTATTTTACGAGCATTAAAGGTAGCCTTCTTTCCACATAGACATAAACTACTACTACCAATTTCTTCTACTATATCGGCAATAGCAAATATTTGGGATACTCCTTCACCAAAGATATCTCCTTTAAAATTACTCTTTAAGCCATAGCAAATAACAGGAATATTTATTAAATGAGCAATTGTCCACAATTCTTTAATTTGACTTTCGTTTAATAATTCTACTTCATCTACTAAAATAACTTTAGCAGTATAATATATTTTATAATTTTTCGGAGTTAACAATGACTCTGTTTCTCTAAGTAATACATCTACTTCTCTATTCATTCCATTTCTTGAAACAATAGTATTTTTACCTTTAGTATCTTTTTTTGATTTAATTACAACTACCTTAAAACCATTACTTTCATAACTATAAGCAGTTTGTAAAATATTAATTGTTTTTCCACCATTCATTGCACTATACTTAAAAACCATATTAGCCATTTTTAACACCTACCACTTCTTATCTATTAGTATAATTTATTTTTATTATTTAAACAATAATTAATTTAGATACATAAGATTAAATTTATCTTATTTTAATTCTAAGGTTCCAAAATGGAACCTTAGAATTAATTAAAACTTTTTATTTTATTAATTAATAAATCAATAATATCTTCATCTTCTAACTTATTAATACTAAAAGTTTTATTTCCTAAATGATTTAAGGAAGATCCACAATGATAGATTGTTTTATTATCTAGTATTATATATCTATCATGAAAAGTATCATTATATTTAACTTCTAAATTATTATATTGTTTATTATATTTTTCAATATCAATATTTTTTAATAACCCATTACTTTTACATATTAATAGTACTTTTACTTTTATATCTCTTATCATATCTAAAATACTTTTATCAGCATAATTATCTATTATAACTATACTTTTTTTAGCTTCTTTTAAAATATCTACTATTTTAGAATATGCATCATATATTTGACCATTAAAATATATTTCATTTACTTTTTTGGTTTCTTTAAAACTATCAAAAGATTCTTTTAATACTTTGATATCTTCATCATGTTGAATTACCATATTATTAATATGTTTTTGCTCAATTAAATCATTAGAAATATATTTATGCATAATAACAAAGGCTTTCATTATTGCTACACTAACTTTAGAAGCGACCTCAGTTTTTAATACTGTAGCAAGCATAGCTACTCCTTGTTCAGTAAAAACATATGGTAAGGTTCTACTCATATTTCTATTTGCGGTCACAAATTGTGACCGCAAATAATTATATTCATTTTCAGTTAATTGAAAATAAAAATCTTCTGGAAATTTATCAATATTTCTTTTTACAGCTTGATTTATTTCTTTAGTTCCATTTGTACAACCATAAAGTTTAGCTAAATCGCTATCAAGCATTACTTGAACTCCCCTTATATTGTAAATTTTATTTGTTATTTCATTTTCTTTTACCATTAAATTATTCATTATCTTTCCTCCTCCTTTTTTTGTTAACTTGAAGTTCCAAAATGGAACTTCAAATTTAAACATTAATAATTTAATAAAATATAAGTATTAATATTTAACACTTAATTGTTACCGATATATCAAGTATATTACACGAACTAATATTTGTCAACAACTTTTTGTAACATTTTTGTGAATTGCACTTTTATTTGTTATTTGCGGTTCCAAAATGGAACCGCAATTTATCATATTATTTTTAATTTCCAACTTGAAGTCCCAAATTGGAACTTCAAGTTTCATTCTATGTTTTAAGTTATCTTCAAGGTTCCAAAATGGAACCTTGAAAGTTTTATTAAAATTTATTCCACCCATAAAAAAACAATAGATTTATAACTTTTCTATTGTTTTCAAAAAATCCTTACTTTTTAAATATAAACCAGTATAATCATCATAATAATTAGTTAAGAAATTATTTATTTCTTTCTTAATATTATCTTTGATATCTAATTTACTTATACTTTTAATATCAACTAGATAATACATATTAATAACTTTAATAATAGATAAAGGCATAATTCTTTCACCCTTATAACAATTCTTACAAAGAAGTCCTCCTCGTTCACTAGATAACGTAACAATTTCTTTTTTATTACCACAAGAGATACAACTTGTAACATTGATACCTACTCCTAGGTAATCTAATAGTTTAACTTCTAAAATATTGGTTAAAATTAAGGGATCTAAGCCTTCTTCCATTTTTAAAAGAGTATTAATATAATCATTATAAATATTATCTTCTTTAACACCTTTTAAAACTTGACTTACTAAATCGGTAATGTAAGAAGCATAACTAACTTTATAAATATCACTTCGAATATTTTTAAATTCATTAATGATATCGACAGATACAAGTGTAGAAAGTTTATCTTTTTTATAATAAATATTGAATACACCATAACTAAGTTTTAAAGTAACACTCCGAAGAGGACTTTTAACACTTTTAGCCCCCTTACACATAAGACCAATGATGCCATATTCCTTAGTTAAAACATTAATTATCTTGGAAGTATCTCCATAAGGAGTTTCTTTTAAGACAATACCTTCTACTTTTTCTAACACTTATATCACTTCTTACTTACATTTTTTATAATTTAAATAATCTTCTATTTTGCCACTTTTTTTAAATTTTTCCCAAGCTTCTTTTTTATTCACTTTATTCACCTTCCTAATACTATATTGGTGAACTTTTAATTTTTTTATTCATAATCAAAGAAACCTAGTTCTTTTAAATAACGATCCTTATCTTTCCAGTTTTCAATAACTTTAACATATAAGTCTAAATAAACTTTTTTACCAAGCATTTCTTCTAAGTCTTTCCGGGCGCTCATTCCGACTTTTTTAATCATTTCGCCACCTGAGCCAATCACTATTTTTTTAACACTTGGTTTATCCACAATTATATCGACACTGATGCTCATTAAATCTTTTTTCTCTTCAATATGATGCGCATGACAAGTAATAGAATGCGGTATTTCATCTTGGGTGTTTTGTAAAAGTTTTTCTCTTACAATTTCTCCTGCCATAAAACTTAGAGAACTGCTTGTTACAATATCATCCGAATAATATTTAACATCATCTTTTAAATATTTTTTGATAACCTCAATTAAATGGGTAACATTATCATTTTCTCTGGCGGACACGGGAACAATTTCGGAAAAGTCATAATCTTTATATTCATTTATTGCTAAAATTAAAGTTTCATTAGAGACTTTATCAATTTTATTAATAACTAAAATAACCGGTATTTTATTGGAAAGTAATGCATCCATTAAGAATTTATCGCCTTTACCAATCCCCGCTTCAATATCCACTACAAGTAAAACTAAATCGACATCTTTCGTTAAAGATAAGGCTTGTTTATTCAAAACTTTTCCTAATTTATTTAAAGGTTTAGATATTCCGGGAGTATCCACAAAAATAATTTGAAAATCTTTTTCATGATAGATACCCTCAATTATATTTCTAGTTGTTCCAGCCACATTCGAGGTAATCGCGATTTTTCTTTCTAAAATAGCATTTAATAGAGTACTTTTTCCCACGTTGGGTCTACCTACTATACTTACAAATCCGCTTCTCATAATATCCCCCTAAAAAATAGTGACAAACAACTTGATGAAATGAGGCACAAAAATTATTAAATTAACAATTATAGCAAGGACTGTCATTATACCCGTTGCGGCTGAACCACAATCCTTAGCAATTTTGGCATACTCATTATATTCTTGGGTAAACATATCCACGGTGGCCTCAATCGCTGTATTAATAAGTTCCACAATACTTATTAAACATAAACTACCAAAAGCGATAACCCAGTCTAAAAAACTAATATCAAAGGCAATTCCCATAATGATAATTAAACAAGCACAAATGGCCTCAAGGACAAATGAGGATTCATTTTTAATGCAATATGATAACCCTTGGCATGTATATTTACACTTATTAAAAATATTTCTTATTAAATTAATTTCTTTCTTTTCTTGTTTTTTCGTCTTCATCTAACATCTTCTCCTGTAAAGCAAACATTACTTCTTCATCTTCTTTATTCATATGGTCATATCCGAGCAAATGGAGGATTCCGTGACAAGTTAAAAATGCCAGTTCCCTTACCTCACTATGACCATAATCTTGGGCTTGCTCAATCATTCTGGGAATGCAAATATAAATTTCTCCCAAAGCCCGCATATTATTATACACTAAACCATCCGTTTCTTCAAATGCAAAAGATATAACATCGGTAATGTGGTCAATTCCCCGATAATTTTTATTTAATTCTTGAATTTTTTCATTACCAACCAAAACAATACTTAAAGTCGCATTTTTAATATGCTCATGTTTAAATATTCTTTTAATTAAACTATCTAAGTAACTGTAATCTTTTTTATAACCATATTCATTTGTAATCTTATAATCTATCATTTAAATATAACTCCCCAATAACCTAGCAAATATATACCTGCTAAAACTATTACAACAATCCATAAAATATTATAAAAGGCATCACTCCGCATAAAGTCTGGTAATCTCTTACTAATCGCCGACAATCCTATATATAATAAATATCCTAAAAGACCTCCCACCACATTTAATAAAACATCATCAATATCAAAACTTCTGCCTATTTCCAGTTGGACAAATTCAATTGTTAAACTGGTAAGAAGCGTGGTAATTAAAATGGGCCACACTTTTTTGGGATTGACATATTCGCCAATTAGAAAACCAAATGGAATAAAAATTAAAATATTCCCAAAGACACTATAATTAAACATTTTCGTTCCAAATTCATAACGCATTATTTCCGAAAAAGGAATTAAATTAATGCCTCCACTACTATTAAGTTCCGTCATGGTTAAGATTTCAAATAAAAGCCAAATATAAATAATGGCAAATAAATAACTTAATTCTTTATGTAAACAAAATCTCTCTCGATGATTTCGTAAATAGAAAAAACGAATTAAAGAAATAGCCACGATAAAGACTACTAACATAGGCCAAACATTATTCACTATTTTTCCGGCTAGCAATCTCATCATTATTTAGTCCTCCTATTCCTTCTTTAACGACACCAATATTTTCTTTGGCTACAATAAATATTTCTAAATATATTGTACTATCATTTACTTCTTTTTTCAAAACCTTTTTAGTTAATATCTCTTCATTTTCCCCAAGTCTTAAATCAACTTTCTCAATCGCTAAATTTATTCCTTTATTCATCGCTTCATTTTGGGTTAAGACTTTGGTACTTTCCTTATATTCTTTTTCTTTAAGAAAATTAATTTGAAAATCATTTAACTTATACAAAACTGTTTTGCTAATTTTTTTATGCTCTAATCTACTTTTAAAAATCGCATACTCTTTATCATTTATATTGATACTTAAATTATACCTATTTTTATTCGTATATTCAATATAATTTTCTAAAAAAGGTACTTCAACTTTCGCTTTATACCAAACTTCCCCATAAACCTCTCCACTCGCACAAGTCGTATTTTTAACTTCTTCATTATGGGTGATAGCTCCACTTATTAAAGTTTCACCCTTTAAGACATAATCATTTACCTCTTTTAAAGCAACTCCTCGATATAAATTCATACTGATTATCTTCGCATCTTTTTTACTTACAATATCGCATTCGTCTTTTTCTTCCTCATTATTAAAAATGGTTTTTTCAGTCACATTAACTACCATAATTAAACCATCATATTTTATTTCTAACCATTCAAGTGTTTCTTTATTATCCTCTAAAATATTTTGGACAATTACTTCAATATCTTTATGATTATGTTTTAAAGTTCCCACTTTTAAACCATATTTTTTTAGTTCTTCTTTTAATAATTCTCTAATACTTTCTTTATTACTTTTAATATCTATTTTAAAAACCATTAAATTAGCCAGCATTAAAATACCAATACTTAAAATACTACTTAAAATAAAAACAAGATATTTTTGGGCAAGTTCCTTTACTTTTAAAAAACCACTTACATCATATATCTCTACTTCATAACTAACTAAATATTTTTTGATTCTTTTATAGTCTTTTAAACTTGTTTTAATTAAAAGATAATCTTTATCTTTTTTAGTTTCATATAAAGTAGTGCCTATTTCATTTAATTTAATTAAAGTATTATAATATCTTTTATTTTTAATTTTAACCCAAACTATCTTATTCATTTTTAAACTCCACTTTAAAAATATCCCCATTAATAAGAAGTTCTTGTTTGGTCATTTTACTTACTCTTAAATTTTCCCCTTCAATTAAAACTAATTTAAACCCTATTTTTAAAATAATTTCGGTATCACTTAATTTATTTAATTTATTAAAATTAAAAACATGCAAAGTATCATCATAAATGGTTATGAAGTTATTTAAATCATACAAAAAATTTTCCATATAACTTTTAAAATGCAAATTTTTCATCACTTAATTATATTCTTGATATTTTTTATTATAAACAAAAAGAGATAAGTTTAAATACTTACCTCTAATTTAATTTTTCTTTAACTAAAGCACTTACTTTAGACATTTCCGCATTACTTAAGTGTTCAGAAACATATTTCATTATTCTTCCCATATCTTTCATACTACTAGGACTAAGTTCCGAAAAAGCATCTTCAACTGTTTTTCTAATATCTTCATCACTAGCTTCTTCAGGAAGATATTCTTTTAATATGTCTATTTCTTTTTGTAAATCTTCAGCAACTTCCAATTTACCTAAATCAGTATATTCTTTAATGGAATCGTTTCTTTGTTTTACTTGTCTTTTTAAAACATTTAGGACAATTTCATCAGTAGCTTCCGATTTTTCTTTAATAGCTTCAAGTTGTAAAGCACTTTTAAGCATTCTTAAGACAGATAATCTAAACTTGTCCCCATTTTTTAAAGCATCTTTTAAATCATTATTAATTTGTTCAATCATTTATATCCTCCTTAATTATGATTTCTCTTATGAGAGTTTTTAATGCCTTCTTCTTTCTTAATTCTTCTTTCAACTCCAGGTTTAACATGGAATTTTTTCTTCTTAAGTTCTGAAGGGACACCGCTTCTTGCTACTTTAACTTTAAATTTCTTTAAAGCACTGTCAATATTACCATTTTGTACTACTACCTTTGTCATAAATCGCCCTCCCTTCCTTTTTACTTGAAGTTATTATAACACTTAAGATGAATTTTTACAACTAGAAAATATATCTAACTACGCGTAACATGCACACAACTTTTTTTCGAAAAAAGTCTTGTTAAAGAATCTCCAAGGGAAGCTCCTATTTCAAAGATTTTATCCATGATTTTGATAATACTATCAAGGACCGCTCCGGATAGGGCTCCTCCCTTAACTTCCATAAGTTCTTCGTTACTTAACATAAATTCCTCCTACTTACAACCTTTAGAGTTTACCACTCCATTTAAAATACCACTAATGAATACCACGACACCTCCGACTATTGCTGCGATTGTCGTTACCAAAGCCGTACTAATGGCGGCCCCTCCTTTTACTTCCATCATTTCTTCCTTATTTAAAACCATTACTAATTCCTCCTTACTTAAACAATTCTAAAATAAAAGTTATTATTTTAATTTTGCCATAATAGACAACTACTTCACCCGCTTCATTATCTACATAATCATCATCTAAAATTAAATCTATTTCTTGATATAAAGTATTATTAACCATCTCATAAGGTCCATATTCGCTTACTTCATAATTTACTACTTTATCTTTAAATGAAAGTTTACTTCCTTTAGTTATTGCCTCAGAGAGCGTTTTATCTGCAACTAACTTTAAAACTAAACCATCATAAACACCATAACTTTCTATTCGCTTCGTAATATAATGCGTATTTAAATACCATATACTAAAGATTAAAATAGTTAAGAGTAAGAGAATTAATAAACTATGTTTTTTAACTTTTAAGTGTAATAACTTATAATAATTAACTTTTAAATAATCCATTATAAATTACCTACTTCAATAATATTTTTAAAAAGTTTAGCTTGATTTTTATGAGATATATAAATAATTGTTTTATCTTTAAAGTATCTTAAGATATTTCTAATAATTTTACTTTCTAAGTATTTATCTACTTCGCTTAAAGCTTCATCTAAAATTATAATATTGGCGCGTTTTAGTAAACCACGAGCTAAAATTATTCTTTGTTTTTCCCCACCGGAAATATTTTTCGATGAAGGCTCAATTAAAGAGTTATAACGTAAACTTTTCTTAGAAACGATACTTTCAATTTCACATATTTTACAGATATCTAAAAAGAACTTTTCCTCAACATTCCTTTCTATTAATATATTTTCTTTAATGGTTCCTGTAAATAATTCTTCATTTTGTGAAACATATAAAATATTATTTCGAATTGTCTCCATATTTAAATCTTTAATATTTTGCCCATCTAATAATATTTCCCCGTTTGTTGTCTCCATATCTTTATAGATTAAATGGCAGATAGTACTTTTTCCGGTACCAGATGCACCATTTAATAAAACATGCGACCCTTTATTAATATTTAAATTCACTTTATCTAAAATATTATCCAAGTGATTATAAGAAAAACTCACATTGTTAAAAGTAATATTACCTTCTAACATAAGTTTATTATTCTCTTCCTTTTCTTCTTCAATATTAATAAATTCTTCGAGTTTACTAAATGTTGCTTTCAAATAATAATACCTCGGAATACTATCGATAATCCCCTTTATGGAAGATGTCGCATAAGATAAAACTAAATTATAAGTAAATAAATCGATAATTAAAAACTTACTATTTAAAACTAAATAAAAGCCATAAGAATTAATAACAAACAAAGATGCCTCTAAAAGTAAATCTTTAACATAATTTGTTATGTTTAAAAAATTATTAAATTTATAACTATTCCAAAAGTACTTACTTAAGACTTTTTCATTTTTGGTTAAAATAATATTTTTAATATCTAGATTTTTAATACTTTCTAAATTTGTAATATCTTCCACTATCTCACTATTAAAGTTGGTTCCATAGACAATATTCTCAATTACTTTTTGATAAATACTTTTCCCGATAAATATACCTATAATAAGATATATAAACATTAATATTCCTAAAATAATAGTTAATTTATAATTAATAAATATTAAGATAATCACTGATGAAGTAATCAAAAGAGTATTTAATAATACATCAATAAAAATACTTGTGAATAAACTTTTTAAACTACCTAAATCATTTATTCTCGATATTATTTCCCCCGTTGTTCTACTCTTTATATTTTTTAAAGGGAGGCTTATTAAATGTTTTAAAAACGCAGGATACATGGATACATCAATCTTATTACTTAAATGGTTTTCGTAATATTCTTTTAAGTAAAGGCACAAGACTTTTAAAAAAGTCATAATTCCAAAGATAATAATTACCATTTTTAAATAGTTTTTATTATAAGTTATTATACTACTACCGACTTTGAGATAAAAACTTAATAATATTGTAAGAATGGTAAAGATTAAACTCATTAAAATAATTCTGCCTATTAAAAACTTTTCGGTCTTTAATATTTTAAAGAATAATTTTTTAATAGTTAAACCTTTTTCCATTTTTACTAAACTATCTCTTGGCTTAGCAATTATTAAATGTCCCGTAAATACATTTCTAAACTTATCCATCGTCATTTTCCGATTACCCATTCCGGGGTCCATTAAATAAACATTATTGTTAATAATAGATTTAATAACCACAAAATGCTCAAGACCATTATCTAACTTTAAATGGGCTATTACAGGTAAGACTAAATCTTCATCTATATTTGAAACCAAAACCCCAATGGCATCAAATCCCCATTTAATAAACGTATTTACAATTTGGAAAGCATTTGTTCCTTTACTATCTGTAAGAGTATCTTCTCTTAATTTTTCTAAAGGAATATAGCCACCATAATAGATAATAAGCCACTGCATACAACATATTCCACAGTCCTTAAAATCATTTTGCAATATAGGTTTAAAATGTTGCATATTTTTCCTCCCTTCACTTATATTATTGTAAAAAAATCTCGGATTTCCTTTTTTTTCGCGAAATTTCTTTAAAAAATGAACATATTTGTTGTAAAATTCTCATTTTTTCAAACAATTATTCTTATTTAAAAAAATTAAATTATTTGTCATTTATTTTTATCTACAACATAAAATTTAGTGATAAATTTAAGGAGGCAATATGATTAATAAACAAAATTTATGGTTCATTACCCTATTTTCTTTAATTTTAATTTTAGGTATTTATTATGTTTCCATTGATGATGAAGTAGCTAGTGTTTTAAAAAGTGAAAATGATAATCAAAACACTACTTTAGAAATAACGGAATCTGATGTTTTAGTGGCTTTAGAAGTCGAAAATGATGAAGAAAAACAAGCCTTAATGGAAGAATACCAAGACATTTTACTTGATAGTGATTCCACAATTGAAGAAAAGAATGTCGCTTATGAAAATATGCAAAAATTAAACAATTCTAAAGGTGAAGAAGAAAAAATTAAAAACTTAATCAAAGAGAAATTTAATTTAAATTCTTTTGTCAAAATAAAAGATACTTCAATAAGTATTGTAGTATCTTCTAAAGAACACGATAATAAGAAAGCTAATGATATTATCAGAAGTGTTCAAGAGTTATATAACGATGAAAAATATATAACTGTTAAATTTAATTCTTAAGACTAGCAATAGTCTTTTTTATTGGACATTATTCATACTTCTTATTCTAAATGGGTCATCTGATTTTCCTGTACCTGTTAAATTTATTGCAGATTGAAGATACAAGACTGGGCGAACCGCATACGTACCGTCCACATACCAGTAGGTCAAGCGGCCGTCTGTAAGCACATACCACGCCCAATAACGTCTGTCGTTGAGGCCATACCTAGTCATGGTCCATTCATTTGAACTAGGACTACCGGTCATTCCGTTTTTTATAAACAACCAACTACTTGTTCCAGTACTAGCATTTGTAAAGTCTGTTCCATACATTAAAGCAACTTTACTTGCTGCACTTTGACTTGTTTTTGGTTCTACTGTTCCTGGTGTACTTGTTTGGTCTGCATTATACCATTTTTGACTTGTTACTATACTATCCCAATATGTTCCGTTTGGTTGTTTGCCACTGATGTTTGTATTATACCATGATGTTACGTGGTTTTTTGCTTGTGATGAGTCCCATGGTGAACTATCATCTTCTCTATTTCCCCATTTTTGACTTGTATTTGATGGGGTAGCTTTGATTATCTTTAATTGACCTTTTTTTAATCCTACTGTATTATCATCTGCACTTGTTATTCCTATTATTCTAAACATATAGGTATCTGGATTTGCAAGACATTCATCTTTATTACTTGTTCCAAAGCATATATAATTATTATTTACGGCTGTTGTTGTCCCTTTATATCTATACATCCCATCTACTGCTGTTGTGTGGTCTCCACCTCCAGCAAATACTTCTCCTCCTGTTTCTTGTAATTTTTGTAACGCTGGTTCTCCTTTTGCAAAATATAATGTACAATAAATACTATTTTTAGTATCTATTGTGGCATGATAGGTCATTAAATCAAATTTTAAAATAGTGGATACATCTATCTTTGCTCCATCACTGTCAGTACATTCTGCTCCCATATAGCCATAATCTTCTTTACTCGGCCATTTGCTTCTATCAGTTGCTTCTTCCCAACTATCATCTTCATTTTGTAAAACTATAGCTATTGATTTATCATTGCTTGATAAGTCTTTAGTATTTATTTCTTCTAAATTTCTACTTGATACAGTAAATTCTTTTATCATTCCATAACCTTCATATATTATTCCTATTGTTACTAATACCACTATTAATTTTAATATTATTTTCTTTTTCATTATTTCCACTCCTAACTTTTACTAAAGTATGCATAACATGTATCTGGTCCGGCAGTATCTATATGAAAGCCATTGGTATCATATGTAAATGTAGTTTCAGCTGTTTTACTTTTACATTCATGGGCTGTCATATTATATCCACTTGGTACTGAATTGTTTAATTTATAAGTTTTGTCATTATATTTTCTATCTCCATTTTCATCTTCTATATAGGCATATATAATAACATCAGATAATTTATCTCTATCATAATATAATCTACAAGTTACTTGGGTTGGTTTTGTCTCAGTATATTCAATATGGACTGTGCCATCTTCTTTGATTGTGTAGTTATTATAAGTTGCATCTCCTCCGGCTGCAGGATAACAATTAGATTTATCTACATTTATTTTATATCCACTTGCTGGTACATATTTACTTTCCTTATATTTGTCAGCATTATCAGGCAGTTGCATATAGAATATAACATTTATATCTGTGTTTTTATCAGTAAGTGGTCCTGTTTTAACACTTTCCCCTTCTCCAGCAAAGTTTCCTACTTTGGATGTAAATATAGGGACTGGAGCCATTTCATAATTATAGTAAGCATGAGTAGAACTTATTACTCTAAATAAAGTCATAACAAAAAGACCGAGAATGATATAGGTTATTTCTCGTTTATATTTTAAATTTTTATATTTTTCTTTTATATTATAAAGTTTATCTTTTAAGTTATTAAATGGTATGAATACTAAAGATATTAGGGTGTTACAATAACCCCCCCCCGATGCTACTTATTAGAACTACTAATATAGTTAATCCTACATATAGTACTAAATTTTTATTCTCTTTCTTCATACTCTTACCTCTTTTATATTATTTATAATTTAAATTAATTTTATACAAATGTTGTAAATACCGAATATTAATTACAAAATAAAAAATACTCTTTACCTTACATTTAAATAATATAATATTTATTTTATTTAGTCAATAACTAATATTTCTCAAACAGGACAAAGACATGAAAAAAATATAAAAAAAGAATTGACAGGCAAATAAAATCGATAAAAAGAAAATAAAAATTAA
>CANQBI010000003.1 GCA_947589435.1 uncultured Bacilli bacterium | reverse complement strand
TCTATTTTTTTGCACTAAATTTTACATCAAAAAAGAATGATGATTTTTCTTTCATCACTCCTTAATGTTTAAGAACCCAAAAAGTAAATTTCCGTAAGTAAATTCACATTATAAAAACAAAAAAAATAGGAAAATAAAAGGATAACAGTAAAAAAAGCGAGAATTAAATAATAAAAATGTATACAAAAAAGTAGTGAAAATTAATATTTAAAAAAATTTTAAGAAGTAAATTCTCACTATATAAAACAACATTAAATATGAATATATTTTATCAAAAAAAGTAAATTTGTAAATATAAATTGACAGTAGGAACCCAATAATATGATGACTACGGCTTGCAAGCAGCTCAATAATAAGCCACTTGCTAATAAGCCTATCATATTATTGCCTACAATCAATTTATATTACAAAACTAAATTCTCTTATTTCTGACTTTCGAGAATTTAACTTTTTATTCTACTTATTTTTAAAATTTATTTGTGAGATATTGACTTACAACTTATTTTGAGATATTATTTTATTGTAACATACCAAGTAGCGACATTAATAATATGGTATATAAAATAAAATTATATGCCATATTATTAATAGAATTAATATTCGGTATTTAAAACATATGAGGAGAAGTAAAATGGTAGAGGATAATATTTTAAATAATAAACATATTGATAGAAAGAAAATATTAAAACTAATTATATTTAGTTTAGTAGTTCTAATAAGTAGCATCGGGGGGGGGTTATTGTAACACCCTAATATCTGTAGTATTCATACCATCTAACTTTAAAGATAAATTAAAAAATGTAAAAGAAAAATATAAACGAGAAATAAGTTATATCATTCTCGGTCTTTTTGTTATATCTTTATTTAGAATAATAAGTGCAACTCATGCATTCTATAATTATGAAATGGAACCAGTACCTATATTTACTTCTAAAGTAGGAAACTTTGTTAAACAGGAGTCTAAACCTCCATTAGAGGCATTACAATCAACAACAGATGAAGAATATTTAAAAAAAGCAGAAAACGATGATGTATTATTAAGATATGTAGGAACATATGAAGATGTAAATGATGGAAAATTAAATAACTATATCTGTTTTGGAACAGATAATGAAGAAGAATGTACAAGTAATCCAGATAAATATATGTATAGAATCATAGGAATAACAGACAAAGCAGATGAAAATATAGGTTTACAAAAAGGACAATTAAAAGTAATCAAAGCAACATCATTAAAGGAAGACAATGGTGATGTAAATACACTGCAATGGGCAGGCAATTATACGTCCAATGAACCATGGGATTATGGAAACACAATTTCATCATCTGGAGCAATATTAAGATACTATTTAAATAATGATTTCTATAGTACAATAGATTCAATATGGAAGAGTAAAATAACAATACAACAATGGTACAAGGGTGATGCTACTCTTGACTATTTTAATAATACTGGGATAACAAATGAGAAAAAGATAATAACAAATGATTTTTACAATCCAAAAGGATATCCAATAGGATTAATGTATGCGAGTGATTATTACAATTCATGGACATATGAACAAAATACAAATAGTTGGTTAAATATATGTCATGGGTTAAGTAGTGGTTCCCAAAAATGTGGTGATATGGTTTATTCATATGAATGGACGATGACTCGAAATGGCAGTGATTTTGGTGGTTATTTAAATGTATGGTATATAGCTCCGTTTGGCAACTTGCAAAAAGTTTGGCCGACTAGTTCGTTTGCGTTTCGCCCAGTCTTCTATCTAACATCAAATATTGAGATATCAGGTAAAGGAAGTGAAGATAAACCATTTATTATAGTTCCAGAGGAACCTAAACCAGCAATAGATAAGTTACAATCCACAACAAGTGAAGATTATTTAAAAAAAGCAGAAAATGATGATGTATTATTAAGATATATAGGAACATATGAAGATGTGGATGCAGGAAGAATAAATAACTATATCTGTTTTGGAACAGATAATAAAGAAGAATGTACCAGTAATCCGGATAAATATATGTATAGAATAATCGGAGTAACCGACGGAACAGAAGAAAGTACTCTAGGATTAAAAGCAGGGATGTTAAAAGTAATAAAGGCAACGCCAGTAAAAGAAAATAGTAGTGTAAAAGCCATAGCATGGGCAGTAGATTATAGTTCGGATATCGATTGGGATAATGGAAGTAATACAGTAAGAATATATTTAAATAACGGAACAAATGGTTTTTTAAAAACAATTAATGATATGGGAGGAAGTTGGAGCAATTTAATAAGTAATCCAAAATGGTATATAGGATATAATTATTCATATCCATGGTCATCAAAAACTGAAACAGACAAAATAAGTCTATCAGAAAATCATAAAATAGGATTAATGTATGCGAGTGATTTTTATAATTCTAAAAACACATATAATACATCGTCGCCATATAATAATGATAGTTGGTTACATATAACACATGGAACAAGTAGTAGTACAACATATTATAGTACCTACGAATGGACAATGACTAGGTATGGCGACTATTATGGCGAATACTATGCGTGGCGTGTGGGTACGAGCGGCACCTTGGACTGGGTTAGTGTGGCCTCTGGGTATGCGGTTCGCCCAGTCTTTTATCTAATACCGGATATAACATTAACTGGAAGTGGCACCGAAAGTAATCCATTTATAATAAGTGCTTGATAAAATAAGTAAGAAGTACTAAAGTATACTTTAATTTGAAAATAAAAATATTAAGAATTGAGTTGTCAATTCTTTTTTCTTAAATTATAATTAGATTAGGTGAATTATTATGTTAGTAAGTGATAAATGGCAAGATTATGAAATTATTAAAACAAGTAAAGGAATGAAGCTTGAACGTTGGCATGATACTCTTTTATTAAGACCAGATCCTGTAGTTACTTGGGATTTAGGAGATTTAGAGAAGGAAAATGTTGATGCCATATATTACCGGAGTAATACTGGTGGAGGACACTGGGAAAATAAAAATAAAATTAAAGAATCTTGGGTGGTAAGTTATCAAGATTTAAAGTTTTTAATTAAAGAAATGGGTTTTAAACATACCGGATTATTTCCTGAGCAAGCTTGTAATTGGGATTATATTAGAGAAAAAATAAGAAATAGCAAAAAAGAAATTAAAGTCTTGAATTTATTTGCTTATACGGGAGGGGCCACGATTGCCTCTTTAAAAGAAGGAGCTAGTGTTGTGCATGTAGACTCTTCTAGAGGAATGATTGATTGGGCTAAAGAAAATGTTAAATTAAATCATTTAGAAGATAAACCTGTAAGATACTTAGTCGATGATGTCTTAAAATTTGTTAAAAGAGAAATAAGAAGAGGCAATAAGTATGATGCCATTATTATGGATCCTCCTAGTTATGGAAGGGGCGCTAATGGAGAGGTTTGGGATATTGCCAAAGATTTAGAAAATTTAATTAAGTTATGTAAGGAAATCTTAGAGACTAACTTTTTATTCTTTATTGTAAATACATATTCAGCTAATTTACCAGCTGTATCTTTAGAAAACATTTTAAAAATTAATTTTCCTTCTAAAAATATTTTAGTAGATGATTTAGTTTTACCAATAAAAGATTCTTCTCTTTATTTATCTTGTGGGATAACAGGAAGGGTTACTAATGACTAAATTAAATGTTTTATATGAAGATAATCATATTATTGTAGTCGAGAAAGAGCCTAATGTTTTATGCCAAAGTGATTATACCAAAGATTTGGATTTACTTACGATGGTAAAAGATTATATCAAAGAAGAATATCATAAACCCGGTAATGTTTATATTGGTCTTGTCCATAGACTAGATAGACCTGTCGGGGGTATTATGGTTTTTGCGAGAACTAGTAAAGCCGCCAGTAGAATGTCTAAAATGATATCTAATCATGAAATGATGAAAGAATATCTTTTGGTATGTCATGGTAAATTACCAAAGTTTGGCATCATGGAAGATTATATTTTAAGAAAAGATGAAATAAGTGTTATCAGTAATAAACAAGAAGGTAAAAAAGCTATTCTTGATTATGAAGTATTAGATTATAAGGATGATTTAAGTTTAGTTAAAGTAAATTTAATTACGGGTCGCCATCATCAAATAAGATTACAATTTGCCCATCGTAATCATCCTTTATATGGGGATAATTTATATGGTTTAAAAGAAAAAGTACCGGTTTGTTTATTTGCCTATCACCTAAAATTTAAACATCCCGTAAAAGATGAAATAATGGAATTTAAATTATTACCTACGGGTGAAGTTTGGAGTAAATTTAATTATGAAGCATGAGTTATTAGTGCCTGTAGGCACCATGGAAAGTTTAATTAGTGCCATAAATTATGGGGCTGATGCTGTCTATTTAGGAGGCAAAAAATTTGGGGCAAGGGCATTTGCTTCTAATTTTTCTTATGAAGAGTTAGAAGAAGCTACTAAATTATGCCATTTATATAATGTTAAAATATATGTAACAGTTAATACTTTGGTTTATGAAAATGAAATTGATGAGGTAGTTGACTATATAAGATATCTTCATAAGATTGGTGTAGATGCTTTAATTATGCAAGATGTGGGTCTTATTAATCTAACTCATCAAATGTTTCCGAATTTAGAAATACATGCCTCTACCCAAATGCATAATCATTCTGCCGAGTCTTTAAATTTCTTAAAAAATCTTGGTGTTAAAAGAGTAGTGTTTGCAAGAGAACTACCTCTAGATTATATAAATGATATTGAGACTGATTTAGAAAAAGAAGTATTTATTCATGGCTCTTTGTGTATCTCTTATAGTGGACAGTGTTTATTTTCATCTCGCCTACTCGGAAGAAGTGGAAACCGAGGCGAATGTGCCGGAATGTGCAGGCTTCCTTATGAACTTTATGAAGATGATAAAAGGGTAAAAACGGATGGGGATTATTTATTAAGTCCTAAAGATTTATCTTCAATAGATAACTTTAAAAAATTATTAGATAGTAATATCTTGTGTTTTAAAATTGAAGGAAGGATGAAGTCTCCTTTATATGTTGCTTATACCACCAAAATATATCGAACTTTAATTGATAAGTATGAGCGGGGTGAAGAGTTAAAAATTAATAAAGAAGATTTAGAAGACCTAGAAAGTATTTTTACAAGAGGATATACGGGTGGTTTCTTACATCAAGATAAAGATTTAATGAACTTTAAAAGTCCTAATCATATGGGCCTTAAAATTGGAGATGTCGTCAGTGTTAACAATCATAAAATAGCGATTAAATTAACGCGTGATTTGCCTCAATTTTCTGGGGTTAGATTTAAAGATGCTAATATCGGAATAAATATTAATTTCTTATATGATAAAAAAGATAATTTAATTAATATGGGCAAGAAAGGTGATGTTGTTTACTTAGATAATTTTATGAATTTAAAAGATAAAGATGAAGTAATGTTAACAAGTCCCGTAATTAATCTACCTAAAGAAATAATTAAAAAGATTCCCATTAAAATGGAGGTAAGAGTTAAAGTTAATGAACCTTTAAAAATAAAAGTTAGGGATAAGGAAAATGAAATAGAACTAGTTAGTGAAGTTTTAGTAGAAAAAGCTAAAAGTGCTCCGGTAACGGAAGAAAGAATTAAAGAGGCTTTAGAAAAAGTGGGTGATACTCCATTTGTAATTGATGAGTTAAATATCGATGTAGATGATAATATTTTTATTCCTATTGGGGTTATTAATCGTTTAAGAAAAGAAGTATTAGATAATTTAAAAGAACTAAGAGAAAATAAGAAAATAGATTTTAAAGAAAAAGAATTTAAAAAAGAAAAAATAGTTAAGAAAATGAGTGAAGGCATAAGTGTTCACGTTAGAACTAAAGAACAACTTTTAACTTGTCAAAAATTAAATATTAAAAATATTATTGTGGATGATCCTAAACTTATGAGTGATGATTTAATTTATCGTGTACCTAGAGATAATATGCATCATAATTATAATTATAAAAGACTTTTAGTTACGGATTATGCTAGTTTAGATAAATATCCTCATAATTATGGTGACTATCCTTTAAATGTTACAAATCATTATACATTAGATTATTTAAGTAAATATGCAAATACGATTACTTTATCGGTTGAAAATGATATGGATAATATTAAGAATATTATGTTGAATGACAAAAATAATTTAAATGTCGAAGTTGTAATTTATGGGAATATTGAACTTATGATTATGAAATATTGTCCTTTAAATACCATAGTAAATAAAGATAAGATTTGTCATGTATGTGATGGTAGGCATAATTATTATTTAAAAGACAGGAACAAAGAAAAATATAAATTAATAAATAATCCTTTAACTCATAGTACAGTTATTATGGATTATAAAAAAATTGATTTAATTAAAGATATTCCATCATTAAAGAAAATGGGAATTAAGAATTTTCGTTTGGAACTTTTAGAAGAAAACGAAAAAGAAGTAGAAGAAATAATAGAAAGAGTAAGAATGTATGAATGATAAAATAATTAATAATTTAAGTAATAGTTTAAATGTACCTGAAAAAAGTATTAAAAGTACTTTAAAGTTATTGGAAGAAGGAAATACCATTCCTTTTATTGCGCGTTACCGGAAAGAAGTTACGGGTAATTTAGATGAAGTGCAAATAAGACAAATTGAAGTTGAGTATACTTATGGGGTAAATCTAAATAAAAGAAAAGAAGAAGTTAAAAAATTAATCGAAGAAAAAGGTTTACTTAATGATGATTTAATAAAAAAGATTGATGCTTGTGAAAAACTAGTTGAAATTGAAGATATCTATCGTCCTTTTAAAGAAAAGAAAAAGACTAAAGCAACAGAGGCTATTAATAATGGATTAGAACCTCTTGCTAAGATGCTTATGAGTTTTAATATAAATGGCAGTATTAAAAATGTGGCCCAAAAATTTGTTAATGGTAAAGTAAAAAGTGTGGATGAAGCTTTAGAAGGGGCTAAATATATAATTGCCGAATACATATCGGATAATTCTTATTACCGGAAATTTATTCGAAACATTACTTTTCAAAAAGGAGAATTGGTAAGTAAAAAGAAAAAAGATAGTGTTGATGAAAATAAAACTTATGAGATATATTACGATTTTAAAGAAAATATTAAATGGATTAAAATGTACCGAGTCCTTGCCATTAATAGAGGTGAAAGTGAAGGTGTTCTTAGTGTAAGTATTTCCGCTCCTAAAGAAGAAATAATTAATTTTTTAGAAGAAAAAATTATTAAAGATAAAAATAAAGTTGAAATAACTACTTTAATTAAAGAAGCTATATTGGATAGTTATAAAAGATTAATTGCCCCATCTATTGAAAGAGATATTAGAAGTGAATTAAAAGAAAAAGCCGAGGATGTGGCCATTAATAACTTTAGTGATAATTTAGAACATTTACTTATGCAACCGCCAATTAAAGATAAATGTGTTTTAGGTTTTGATCCGGCATACAGAACGGGTTGTAAATTAGCGGTTTTAGATAAAACAGGTAAAGTTTTAGATATTGCGGTTATTTATCCGCATGAACCTAAAAATGAAGTCGAAAAATCCAAGAAAATTATGCTTGATTTAATCGATAAATATAATATTGATATTATTGCGATTGGTAATGGAACAGCATCAAGAGAATCCGAAAGTTTTGTCGCTGAGGTTATAAAAGAGTCAAAAAGAAAAGTCGAGTACATTATTGTTAGTGAAGCTGGAGCTTCCGTTTATTCCGCTTCTCCTTTAGCTATCGAGGAGTTTCCTAATTTACACGTTGAAGAGAGAAGTGCTATTTCTATAGGAAGAAGACTTGAAGATCCTTTATCCGAACTAGTTAAAATTGACCCGGAAAGTATTGGTGTTGGTTTATATCAACATGATGTCGCCGATAAAAAACTAAAAGAAAGTTTAAACTTTGTGGTGGAAAAAGTTGTTAATAGTGTCGGAGTTAATTTAAATACCGCTTCACCTTCCATTTTAAAATATATTTCCGGTTTAACTAAAAGTGCTATTAATAAAATAATTGCCTATCGGGAGAGTATGGGTAGTTTTAAAAATAGAGAAGAACTATTAAAAAAGAAAATAATAAACGCCAAAACTTATGAACAAGCTATTGGGTTTTTAAGAATTAATAATGGCGATAATCTTCTTGATATAACCAGTATTCACCCGGAAAGTTATGATGCTACTTTAAAGTTATTAAAACACTTAAATATTGATTTAAGTTTAATTGGAACGGAAGAAATTAAGAAAGCTCTTGAAGGTATTGATATAGCTAAAATTTCTCAAATGTTAGATATATCTACATATACTCTTGAAGATATTATTTCATCTTTAATAAGTCCCACTAGAGACCCAAGAGATGAACTTCCTAAACCAATTTTAAAAAGTGATGTTTTACATATTGAAGATTTAAGAAAAGGAATGGAGTTAGAAGGTACAGTTAGAAATGTTGTTGACTTTGGAGCCTTCATTGATATTGGTATTAAAAATGATGGTTTAGTTCATATCTCTAAAATGAGTGATAAATATATTAAACATCCAAGCGAAATATTAAGTGTGGGGGATATTATTAAAGTTTATGTTCTAGATATTAACTTAGAAAAAGGAAAAGTATCTTTAAGTTTAAAAAATAATTGATTTAGATATAAAAAATAGTTATAATAAATACTTGACTAGGAGGATTTATGGAAGAATTAAAGAATAATTTATTAGAAAGAATAAAAGAAATAGAAAATGGAGAAAAATATATTAAGATTTTAGATATTTGTGGTAAAGATGTTTTAGAAAAACTTTTATTAGTTAAAAATGATAATAATTTAAGATTAATATTAAATAATTTTCTAGATATTAATGATTTAGGAGTAGATATAAACGAGGAATTATTACTTATAATTATAGATATAATTTGTCAAAAAGGAAAAATAGATTCCTTATATGGTAATATAATTTATGGGGAACTGGATTTTAAAGATAAATTAGAATGTCTAAATGGTATGCTTAAAGCGAAAACAAGATATCAAGAAGAAAATATCTATTATCTTTATGCCGAAGATAATCTTTATAGGGATTTAGCTATTAATCTTATTCTTACTTCTACTTGTAAAATCCAAGCTGATGAAATTTATGCTGTTATTCATAGATGTAAAGAGGGAAATGAATATAATCCTACCTTTATTGAAGTAGCTAAATTAATGACTAAAGTAGTAGATAAAGAAATCTTATTTAGAATGGAAGAAATACTTGATAATAAAAATTTACTCGAAAGTGGCTGTGTTACGGTAGTAGCCAATTTAATTACGAAATGTAAAAATTATGACCAAGTAATTTATATTGCTAGTATTTTTGATGATACGAATAAAAAAGTAGATATGGAACATATTCCATACGCTATGGAAGCTTGTAAATATTTCTTATTAACTAAAGATAAAACTAGTTTAAAAAATTTATATGATTATATTTGTTATGCTTTAAGCAATAAATTACCTATTTCTTTAGATAATGTAAATTTAATTATAAATGCTAGGCATAAATTTAATGGAAAGTATGCTACTGAAGCTTTAACTAATGATGCTTTGGTTGAGGCCAAAGAAGAGACCACTGTAGCAGGAATTTTAAGTGATTCTAGAAAAGAATATCAAGCTTTTTTAATTAAAAATAATTTACATGGACTTACTCCCGAATTATTTGTAGGAGCTAGTATGCTTGTTAATGAAGCGGAAACTAGAAAAAAGGCTTTAACTATTACAGCAATTTTAAATAGTTTGGTTAAATATGAGGAAATAAATGATAATTCCTTAGTTTTTGCCGCATTAATAAATAGAGTATATACTGATGTTGAAATTAATTTAATTGCGGATTTAGCTAAAAATACAATTCTAAATAAAATAGGAGTAGCTCTACCTTTAGCAAGAATAATTGCTTTAGAGGAAGAAGAATTTGACCGTTTGATAATTTGGAATGCTTATCAAAATGAAGAAACGGCAAAAGCTTTAATGTTTGGTCTTGTAAGTTTAAATAGTTGTACAATATCGGACAATAAAATAAAAGCTCAAAAAATTATTAATAATATTTTAAAAGAAATTAATATACCATTTGATTTTAAAGGAAAAGAAGAAAAAGTATTAAAAAGAAGATAAGGGAGGTTTTATGGAAGAGTTAAAAAATAGTTTATTAGATAGAATAAAAGAATTGGGAAATAGAGTTAAGTATAAAAAAATTTTAGATAATTACAGTGAAGAAGTATTAGAAAGATTATCTAGAGTTAAAGATGATAAAGTATTAGTAACATTAATCGGTGATTTAAGAGATTTTATTGATGTTAAAATTAATGTGAACGATGAATTAATATTAATGCTAATTGAAATATTAGAAAATAGAAAAGATTTGGATAATTTTTCTTATCATGACATTATATTTAGTAGAAAGATGGAAGTCTCAGAAAAAATTGAGTGTCTAAATAAAACTTTAAAAGCTACTAAAGAATTTCAAATCGATTATATTTATAAAATATATGAAAATAACTTTATTCCTTATAAAGATTTAGCAAGTGATATTATATTAGGTTGTAAATATAAAATCCAAGCTTTAAAAATTTATGATATGTTTTCGAGTATTGAAACTTTAGAAGAACAAGAATTTATGCCAATATTTTTAGAAGCTTCTAAGGTTATGAAAAGAATAGTAGATGAAGATATTTTAGATGCCATTACAGAAATTGCGGAAGATGAGAATCTACTAAAAACAGGATATACTAAAGTAGTTATTGAAATGCTTACTAAATGTAAAACTTATGAACAACTTAGTTGTATATACTATTTATTTAATGATTTGGATGTTGAAGTAATTCCTTATGCAATTGATTCCTGTAAGTATTTCTTAATGACTAAAGATGATGATATTTTAAATAATTTATTTGCTTATATTAAACATAATTTGAAACAAAAATTACCTATTTCTTTAGATAATATAAATTTAATTATGAGTGCTAGACATAAATTTAATGGTAAATATATAACGATGGTCTTAAACAATGAGGCTTATATTAAAAATAATGAATCCGAAGTTATGGCCGGAGTATTTAGTGATTCCAGAAAAGAATATCAACCTAGGTTAATTCAAGAAAGTTTTAAGGGCTTTAAATCCGATTTACGGATTGGCTCTAGCATGATTGTTAATGAATCAGAAACTGAAAAGAAAGCCACAAAAATTGCTAATACTTTAAATAATTTAGCGATTTTTGATAGAATAAATGAAACTTCTTTAGCCTTTATGGCTTTAATAAATAGAGTATATACAGATGTCGAAATTAATTTAATTGCTAATTTAGCAATGAATCCTAAATTAAATAATATAGGAGTGGCTCTTCCTTTAGCAAGAATAATTGCTTTAGAGGAAGAAGAATTTGATGAATTTCTGATTTGGAATGCTTATCAAAATGAAGAAGATAAAAAAGAATTTATTGAGGGTATAGCTTCTTTATATAAATTAACTTTACCAGAACATTTAAAGAAAACTGAAAAAATTATTAATAATATTTTAAAAGGTATTATTAATACAACAATTATTTTTGAAGAAGAAAAAGAGCCTGATTTAAGTATAGCTAATAAAAATTTAAGAAAAATATTAGAAAAGAGAGATAAGAATGCAAAAAGATAAATTTTTGAAATTTTTAGAAAGAATTAAGAAGATAAATGAAAGTGAATCAAATATCTATTTTTCGGATAAAGATATTGAAAGATTACTTAAAGTAGATGAAAGAGTTTTAAATTATTTAATGGAAGTTAAAAATAAAAATGCTTTAGCCTATGCTACGGAATATGTTTTAAAAATGAGTGGTAAAGATTTAACTTTAGATATTTTAAATGAAATGATGGAAAGCATTGATATCATTAAAGACTCTCCCAAATATGGCTTTTATCTATGTAAACATTTAACTGATGATAGATTTATTAAAGAAAAGACTTCTTTAGAAGGGGCTTATTATATAACGAGATGTCCAAGTGCTGAATATATAAATTATATTGAAAATATTTATGCCATGAGTAAGTTAAAAGATAAAAGTCTTTATGCGGAAATAATTTTAAAATGTAAAAATACATCGGAAGTAAGAGAGGTTTATCTATCTTTCTTAGATTTTCCATTACCTAATGTTTTAGAATATGTGAAAATTATTATGTCATCTCAAAATAGCAAAGCTCCATTTGGCATTAAACTCTTATTTGATTATCTAAACGATGAAAATAAAGATGAAGTTATGAAAGCTACTAAAATACTTGCTTCCGTTAAAGAAGATTTTAAAGTAAATGTCTTATACGATTATTTAATTTATCTAATTAAAGGTAAGGAAAAAATAGATGATAATAAAGTAGAACTTATTTTAAGAAGTAATACTAAAGAAATTGCTCAAATTATTTATTGGGCTTTAACATCAGCTCAATTTGAAAATAAGGGAATCGATGTATTAGCATCGCAAATTTTACTTGATGCCCCTAAGAATTTAGACATTGATATGGTGAAGAGAGTTTTGTTTTATCAAATGCTTATTTTTAAAGGAGATAATATAACGGCCATGCAAATATTAACCGAAAGTGAAAGTAAGGAAAAAGCCAAAGTTGTTAGTAGTATTTTATTAAATAATAATGCTATTGAGTACGGAATTAATATTGAAATGGCGGCGATTGCTAATAATTGTTATGGTATAGATGTTGATATTGTTAAACTTATAAGTAGTAGTTCTCTTTTAGCCCAACTTAAAATATCTGTACCAATGGGGAGAATTTTAAGTAGTGAATATACGGAAGAAGATGTCTTATTAGTAAGAGAGGTCTTAAACGAGGATAATAATTTAAAAGAAGTTATCGAAATGTTTAAAGAAGCCCTTAGAAGAATTAAATCCTTAAAAAAAGATAATCGGGATAAAGAAATGTACATCTATTACTTAACTAAAGAGGTTAATCGATTATTAAGTGTATGCATTGGAAGAAAAATTGAAATTAAAGAAAAGATTCCTTCTAAGGAAGTTAAACCAATAACGGGTGTTGATTTATTAATGTCTTATACCGAAAGTAAAAATGGGGAAGATATTGAAGCAGCAGAGTTAGAAGAAGTTTTAAGAAAAGTTAAATAGAAAAGAAGCTAAAAATAGTTTCTTTTTTCTTTTAATATAGTGAAAAAGAAGCAATAATATGATAAAATATTCATTAAGGAAGTGATATTATGGGTTCTCGAACTAGATTTGCTCCATCTCCAACGGGATTTATGCATATTGGTAATTTAAGAACAGCTATTTTTGAATATTTAGTAGCCAAACATGATGGGGGAGAATTTATTTTAAGAATAGAAGATACTGATCAAAATAGAAAAGTAGAAGGAGCCATAGATTTTATCTATAATACTCTTAATCTTTGTGATATGAAAATAGATGAAGGGCCAAATAATGAAGGAGAATATGGGCCTTACATTCAAAGTGAAAGATTAGATTTATATAAAAAGTATGCGGAAGAATTAGTCGAGAAGGGTGTAGCTTATTATTGTTTTTGTACGGAAGAAACCTTATCTTTAATGCGCGAAATTGCCGATAAAAAACATAAACCATTTATGTATGATGGAAGATGTTCGCATTTATCTAAAGAAGAAATTGAAGAAAAATTAAAAAATGGGGAAAAATATGTTATTAGACAAAAGATGCCTAAAGAAGGAGTATCAGTTGTTCATGATGTTGTTTATGGCGATGTTAGAGTGGAAAACAGTGTTTTAGAAGACCAAATTTTACTTAAAAGTGATGGTTATCCTACTTATAATTTTGCTAATGTTATTGATGACCATTTAATGCATGTTACTCATGTTATAAGAGGTAATGAATATTTATCGCAAACACCAAAATATAATTTGTTATATGAAGCTTTTGGCTGGGAAGCTCCAACTTACATTCATGTGCCAATGGTTTTAGGCAGTGATGGCAATAAACTTTCGAAAAGAAATGGTGATGCTTCATTCATGGACCTTTATAATGAAGGATACTTACCTAGTGCCATTGTTAACTATTTAGTTTTACTTGGATGGAGTCCCAAAGAAAATAAAGAAGTGTTTACGATGGATGAATTAATTAAAGATTTTGATATGACAAGAATTAGTAAAAGCCCCGCCACTTATGATATTAAAAAATTACAATGGTTTAATCATAAATACATTAATAATTTAAGTGATGAAGATTATTTAAAATTTGTGCGTCCTTTCTTAAGTTTAGATGTATCTGATAAAAGTCCGGAATGGGTTGATAGATTACTTTTAATTTATAAGGACCATTTATCATATGGTAAGGAAATAAATGATTTAGTTGGCATATTCTTTAATGATGAAATAAATATTAGTAAAGAAAATGAAGAGTTCTTACAAAGTGATGAAAATATTCCAGTAGTTATTAAAACATATAAAGAAGAGCTTGAAAATTTAAGTGATTGGACGGTCGATGCGATTGCGGAAGTTATAACACGCGTTAAAGAAAAAACCGGAGTTAAAGGAAAACTATTATATATGCCAATTAGAATCAAAATAAGTGGTATTGAACATGGACCAGAACTACCTGATGAAATATATTTAATTGGTAAAGAGAAAGTTTTAAAAAGATTATCTTAAAGGAGGCGTTTTATGAATTTATATAATTCAATAACTCGTAAAATTGAAGAATTTATTCCTTGGAATAAAGACTTGGTAACTATGTATACCTGTGGACCCACGGTTTATCATTATGCCCATATTGGTAATTTAAGAAGTTATATTATGGAAGATATATTAGAGAAAACTTTAAATTACTTAGGTTATAAAGTTAAAAGATGTATGAATATTACCGATGTGGGACACTTATCTAGTGATGCCGATACCGGTGATGATAAAATGGTTAAAAGTGCTAAAGAAGAACATAAAACTGTTTTAGATATTGCTAAGTTTTATACCGAGGCTTTCTTTAAAGATTTTGAATATTTAAATATTAAAAAACCGGAGATTATTAGTCCGGCGACCGAGAATATTCCCATGTATATCGAAATAATCGAAACCTTACTTAAAAAAGATTATGCTTATGAAGCGGGCGGAAATATTTATTTTGATACTTCTAAATTAGATAATTATTATACTTTAACTAATCAAGAGGTAGATGATTTAATCGGCGGCGTAAGAGATACAGTTATTGTTGATGAAAATAAAAAAAATAAAAATGATTTTGTTTTATGGTTTACCAAAAGTAAATTTGATAGTCAAGAATTAAAATGGGAAAGTCCTTTTGGTTTAGGTTATCCGGGTTGGCATATTGAATGTTCCGGAATCAGTATCAAATATCTTGGGGAATATTTAGACATTCACTGTGGGGGTGTTGATAATAAGTTTCCGCACCATACCAATGAAATTGCCCAATCGGAAAGTTATTTAGGACATCCTTGGTGTAAGTATTGGGTTCACGGGGAACACTTAAATGATGAAAGTGGGAAAATGAGTAAAAGTAAAGGTGATACTTTAACGGTTAGTACACTTATAGAAAAAGGTTATAATCCTTTAAGTTATCGTTTTATGTGCTTGCAAAGTCATTACCGCAAACAATTAACTTTTTCTTATGCTTCCCTAGATGGCGCCGAGAATGCTTATAAAAAATTAAAAAGTAAAGTATTATCTTTAAATAAAGAAGGTAATATCGAAAGTGACGGCTATGATTTATATAATAATAAGTTTAAAGAAACTTTAAGTGATGATTTAAATACTGCGAATGCTTTATCAATAGTCTATGAAGTTTTAAAAAGTGATTTAAATGATTCAACTAAATATAAATTAATTAGTAATTTTGATGAAGTTTTAAGTTTAGATTTAACTAAAGAGGTTAAAATAGATATAGATGAAGATTATATAAAAGAAATGATTGCCAAAAGAAATGAAGCAAAGAAAAATAAAGATTATGCTTTAGCAGATGAAATAAGAAATGAATTAGAAAGTAAAGGTATTATTTTAAAAGATACAAGAGAAGGAACAGTATTTGAGGTGAAGAAATGAGTTTATATGGAATAGATATTATTTTATATATTATTATCTTTTTAATCCCTCTTTGTGCTCAATTAAATATTAATGCTAGTTATAGTAAATATAAAAAGATTAATAATAAAAAGAAATTATCGGGTTTTGAAGTAGCGAGAAAAATATTAGATGCCAATGGCTTAGATGATATTTATGTTGTCGAAACTCAAGGTAATTTAACGGACCATTATGATTCAACTAGAAAAGTAGTTAAACTTTCGACAGATATTTTTAAAGGGGAGTCTATTGCGGCGATGGCCGTAGCGGCTCATGAATGTGGTCATGCTATTCAAGATAAAGAAAATTATACCTTTATGAGAATTAGAAGTGCTTTAGTGCCCGTTGTTAATTTAGTTTCTTCATTTTCATGGATAGTTATTATTATTGGGATTCTTACATCTTATTTTAAAGTATTCATTTTAGGTATTGCTTTAATTTCTATAGGTTTATTATTTCAACTTATTACTTTACCAGTCGAATTTGATGCAAGTAAAAGAGCAAGATGCGAAATCGAAAAGTTAAAACTAGGAAGTAGTGAGGAAGCTACTGGAGTTAAAAAAATGCTAACTTCCGCTGCTTTAACATATGTGGCTAGTGTTCTTACCAGCGTTTTAGAAATTTTAAGATTAATATTACTTTTTAATAGTAATGACCGTTAAAAAAAGCATCTTGATGATGCTTTTTACATGCCTTGATTTAAGAAGTAAACCCCTAAAGTAAGGTAGGTGGCATAAAATATCCAAATAAGATAAGGGATATTTAAGTAAAAAGATAATTTATATTTTAGATAAAAACGATATAATAAGTAACTTACCATAATGAGTAAGAATAAGGTCCATAAAACGGTAAATCCCCGCCATTTTAGAACAAAGAAGAAAACACTCCATAAAAGATTAACTCCTAAAGAGAGAAAGTAGGCAATATCTTCTTCTAAAGTATCTTTATTATTTTCTTTAAAAAAGTAATAAGATATGCCCAGTATTAGATAGAGAATACTCCAAACAATGGGAAATAAATATCCTGGTGGGGAAAATTTTGGCTTTAAAAGGACGCCATAATCAATCGATGAGGATATTAAAAGACCTACAATAGAGCCTAAAAATAAAGGTAAAAACAAATAAAAAATCTTTTTTATAAATTGTTTCATAATTTCTCCTAATAAATTGTATTTAGGAGTTAAAAAAAATATTCTAAAATAAACCTTTAGAATATTTCCATGAAAGTATTTTTAAAACTTTATTATTTAAATCATACTCACTAATTATTTTATTATTAATACTATCTAAAATATTTTGATAACTTTCTTCCGGATTTGATGTAATAAGTAAATCATTCCCGGCCATTAAAGCTAAAACTTCTTTATTTTCTATATCTTTTAAAGCATCCATATTTAAATCATCAGTTATAATAACACCCGTAAAATTTAAATTATTAGTAAGTAGATTATGAACTTCTTTAGATAGAGAAGCCGGATTATTTTCATCTAAACATTTAATAATATTATGACTAAACATAATGGCTTCCGCTCCCGCTTTTATGCCAGATTCAAATGGCGGAATGTCCACACTCAATATTTCTTCATAACTTTTATTATCAATCGATATTCCTTTATGGGTATCGGTATTATTACCATATCCGGGAAAATGTTTTAAAGTATATGAGACACTCGTATTCTTACTAGTTTCAATAACTACTTTAGCATATTCTGTCACTTTAGCGGTATCAAGTCCTAAAGTTCTTTTATAAATGTAGTCATTTGGGTTAGTCGAAACATCAACTACCGGGGCTAAATTTAAATTAATACCAAGGCTCTCTAAAATATTAGATTTACTTAAAACATCTTCCTTTATTTTATTAAATCCCCCTTCTTTATATAAACTTTGGGGTGATTTAAAATATTCACTAACTAAATTTTTATTACTACTTATTCTGGTAACGGTTCCTCCTTCTTCATCAGCAGCAATTAAAAGAGGTATTTTAACGTTATCTTGGAGATTTTTAATCATCTTAATAACTTCATCCTTAGTTTTATTTTGAAAATCTTTTTCAAAGAAAACAAAACCACCATAATTATAATCACTTAAATTATTATTGTAATGGGGAAGAAGTACTTGTTTTATTTTATCTTCGATAGTCATATTTTTTAAAGTATCTAAGGCTTCATTATAATAATCTTTAAATATTCCCTTGTATTTAGGAACATCTTCTTTAAAAACTTCATAACTAATTACTTCACAAACATCATTATTTTGAACACACTTTCCTTTTATAAGGGTACCTACATCTTCTTTTATCTTCTTTTTTAAAGTATAACTTTGATTATATTCATTAGTTATAATCGTTTTATTATTATCAATTTCGGTAATTTTTCCCGAAAATTCTTGGATTTTATCCTCATTTAGTTGATACTTTTCACTTAATCCTAAAAAGATAATTAATCCTAAAATAACAATAAATACTAGATTGTAAAGCCAATTTTGCCTCATAAAATCACCTAAACATTACTATTATAACACGTATAGTAGCAAAAATACTTGAAAAATTAATAAAAATGTGTTAAAGTATTACCTAACTTAAAAAAAGGGGGAAAAAATAATGGGAAAAGCATGTTTAAATGAAGAAGAAGCATTTAAATGTTTAGTAGAATATCGTAAAACTGGAGATGCTGTAGCAAGAGATTTATTATATTTTGCAAATATCAGTCGTATTTATGGTATCGCCAATGAATTTAAAGGATTAGGAGTTAGTTTTGATGATTTAGTTTCTGAAGCTAATTTACGTTTCTTTGAAATTGTTAATAGTTATGATATTACTAATACTAATGCTGATAGTTTAGATGCTTACTTAGATGTAAGTATTAGAAATGCCGTTTCTAATTATGTTCAATGCGAAGGCATGAGAAATTGGGTAAAGGGCGCTAAGAAAATTGTTCGTTAGAATCTTATCTAATGGAATTATTAAAAGATAAGTTAATATTAAAGGTTACCGTTTATGGTATCCTTTTTTAGATACTAAAAAAGAGAACTTGTTATTCACAAATTCTCTAATAAAATATTAATTAAAATTCTTTCTTATATAATTTAACTCCCATAACTATACTTACTAAAGATAGGGTAAAAAATGTCATTATTAAATTAATGTTATCATAAGTTTGAGGAATATTTATACCAAATAATTCATTAACTTCGGTCATTGTAAGTTCATGACCTGGATCAATTTGTTTACTTTCACCGTCAATAATCATTTCGGCTGCTTCAGAATCATCTGGAACCCAAATTGATGGATGATCTTCTGTTTCTGAAGTATTAGTAATTGTGGCATTTTCTAAGGCTAGAGTATTCTTTTCGGTAACTCCACTACCTTGTCCAAGTTCAATACCACCAAAACCATTACCAGAAACATCGATATTACCAACAAAGGTTACATTAGATCCATTAATTAATAGACCAGCATTTCCTCCAGTTAATTTGATGTCTTTTAAAGTACCAGTAGTTTTATAGAATTGTAAAACATAGATTCCGCCCCATACTGTGTTATTTTTACTTCCATTGGCTCCGAATGTTCCAACATATTTAATAGTGTGGTTAGCACCATCAATAGTTACATTTCTGGTTATATTAATTTTTTCGGTTGTTTCAATATCTTCCCCTAAAATAATGGTATCGATATCATTATTTTGTAGAGCACTTTTTAATTCATCTTGATTATGAATTGTATAACTTTCCGCATGAGCACTCATAAATGGTACTAATAAAATGGTTAGTAATGTAAAAATCATTAATAACTTTTTATTCATCTTTATCCTCCTTCCTAGTAATTAGTTTGGTAAAAGTAAAATTTATTATACTTACATGCATTTTTAAAGAAATGCCGTATTTATGGGGTAAAAATGAGTTTTGCCATAAATTGGCTGTGATAAACTTGCCAAAAATTAAGACCTCTAATATAATAATTTGTAAGGAGTGAGTTTAATGACTAAAAAAATTGAACAAATCCGAGAAGAATATAAAACAGTTTTCCCAAGTGTTTTGGATATAGGATGTAATTATGAAAGATTATAGTTTTTTAAAAAATAAAGAAATTGCTCATCGGGGTTTATATAATAATGATAAGGGTATTTATGAAAATACTTTATCATCTTTTAAGAATGCTCTTAAAAGTGGGTACCCAATCGAGTTAGATGTTCACTTAACCAAAGATAATAAAGTTATCGTATTCCATGATAATAATTTAAAAAGATTATTTAACAGTAAAAAGAAAATTAAAAATTTAACTTATGAAGAGTTAAAGAATTATAAATATCCAAATTATTTAGAGAGTATTCCTCTTTTAGAAGAAGTTTTAAAGCTAGTTAATGGTAAGGTTCCTTTAATTATTGAACTTAAATGTGATAAAAGAGTGGGATTGCTTGAAGAAGAAGTAGTTAAAAACTTAAGAAATTATGAAGGTGAGTATGCTTTAAAAAGTTTTCGTTTTAAAAGTGTTTATTATTTAAAAAAACATTATCCTCATATTATAAGAGGGCAACTTTTAAGTTATAAAGGATTTTTATCTTATCTTTTGTTTAACATAAGAATTTATTTAAGTAAGTTAAGTAAACCTGATTTTTATTCATGTAAAATTACTAATGTTGATAATAAAAAAATTAGTAAATTAAAAGAAAATAATCTTATTTTAGGATGGACAACAAAAAATAAAAATGATATAAAATATATAAAGAGATATGTAGATAATTATATTTTTGAAAGGAAGTAAATTATGAAAGATTTAGAAGGTAAAGTAGTTATAGTAACTGGAGGTACAAGAGGGATTGGTTTAGAAACTGTTAAAGCTTTTTTAGAAAAAAGAAGTAAAGTGATTTTATTTGGTTCTAAAGAAGAATCAGTTGAGAAGGCCAAAGAAGAAATAAAGAATTTAGGTTATAATGTGGATGGGTATTATCCTAATTTAAATAACTCAGAAGAAGTAGAGAAGACGATAAAAGATATTTATACTAAATATGGAAGAATTGATGTTTTAATTAATAATGCCGGGATGAGTGCAAATAAAAAAATTGAAGATACAACATATGAAGAATTTAAGGGTATTATGGATTTAAATGTTAATGCGATGTTTAATATTATAAAAAGTGTTGTTCCTTATATGAAAGAACAAAAAGAAGGAGTTATTTTAAATACAAGTTCGATGGTTAGCATTTATGGTCAACCATCAGGAGTAGGGTACCCAGCTTCTAAATTCGCGGTGAATGGTTTAACTAAATCTTTAGCAAGAGAACTAGCGCCATTTAACATAAGAGTTAATGCCGTAGCTCCTGGAATTACGAAAACCGATATGGTGGCTAGTCTTCCGGAAGAAATGATTTCCCCTTTAATTAAAACAATACCTTTAGGAAGAATTGGGGAACCTCGAGATATTGCCAATGCTTTTCTATTTTTAGCAAGTGATATGGCTAGTTATATTACGGGTGTTATTTTATCTGTAGATGGGGCAGCGAGAAATTAAGCAAATAAAAATCGCAAAACATGCGATTTTTTTTTTAACCCATAATTTGACCACCATTAACATGTAACACTTGACCTGTCATATAACTAGAATCATCACTAGCAAGATAAATAAAAGTAGGTCCAAGTTCATAAGGCATAGCTCCTCTTGCCATTGCGGCATCACTACCTAAAGAAGGTATTTTTTCTTTAACCCAACAAGCAGGTTGTAAAGGCGTCCAGAAAAATCCAGGAGCAATAGCGTTTACTCTTATATTTTTTAAAGCGAGATTTCGAGCGAGACTTCTTGTAAAACCAACAATAGCTCCTTTAGTGGTAACATAATCAATTAGTTGAGGGTCTCCATAAAAGGTGGTAATGCTACTTAAATTAATAATACTATCTTTACTATGTAAATGTGGTAGGACTTCTTTTGTTAAATAAAACATCCCATAAATATTAACTTTCATTGTTTCTTCAAATTGTTCTTCAGTTATTTTTGTTAAATCATCTTGTTGATACTGAACACCAGCATTATTAACTAAAATATTTATTTTCCCAAAGCGTTTTAAAGTACTATCGACAATTTCTTTCGCAAATTCTTTATTTCTTAAATCGCCTTTTAATAAAAGACATTCGCCATTTAAAGATTCAATATATTTTTTTGTATCCATGGCATCCTTATCTTCATCTTTATATGGAATTACTACTTTGGCGCCTTCTTTCACCATAAAAATAGCACAAGTACGGCCAAGACCACTGTCACCACCTGTAATGATAGCCACTTTATCTTTTAATTTGCCACTTCCTTTATAATTTGGATTGTCAAAAATTGGCAAAGGGTCCATTAAATATTCCATCCCTGGTTGTTCATCTTGACTTTGTTCTGGTGCTAAAATTTTATAAATGGTACTTTTTATTCCCGTATCCCCACAATATTTGTAATAATCATTTCCAAAATGATAATCAAAATCCATAACATTCCTCCTTTTTTAATTTATGTTTAATTTTAAATTTTGTATAAAAATTTTTAAAAAGATTATCCTAAAAATGGTGATGTTTATGCCTAATGTTCATAGCAATATTTCTTTTGGTTTAGTAAATATTCCGGTTATTATGAATCCTTTAATTAGAGATAATGATACTTCTTTTAACCAACTTCATAAAAAATGTTTAACGAGAATTAACTATGTTAAATATTGTCCGCATTGTAAGGAAGAAGTAAAAGATAAAGATATTATTAAAGGTTATGAATATGAAAATGATAAATATTTAACTTTTGATAAAAGTGAACTTGATAAATTAAAACCCGAACAAGAAAAAGAAATTGAAATTGTTTCTTTTATTGATGTGAAAGATATTGATCCTATCTATTTTGAAAAAAGTTATATTTTAAAATATAATGGGACAAGTAAAGCTTATGATTTGTTTTGTGAGGCTTTAAAAAAGGTGAAAAAAGTAGCTTTAGCCAAAACAGTTATTGGCAGTAAATTCTACTATTGTATTTTAAGATTTGCACCCTTTGGAATAGTGATGACTACCTTGTTTTTTGAAGAAGAAGTAATGACTCCCGATGAAAATAAAACGGGTGAAGTAAAAGAAAAAGAACTGGATTTAGCCATTAAGTTAATCAACGATTTAAGTGGTAAATTTGAACCCCAAAAGTATGAAGATGAATATCAAAATAATATTAGAAAAGCCATTGAGGCTAAACTAAATGGTAAAAGTATTAAAGGTACGACTAAAAAAGATAAAATTCAAATTAATGATTTAATGGAAGCCTTAGAAAAGAGTTTGAAAAAGAAAAAATGAATATATGGCAAAATAAAAATTGGGGGCCTATGTTATTAAGAGAAATACCCAAACCTTTTAATTCCAAAGATTATCTTTTTGAAATAAAATTTGATGGTTATCGTTCTCTAATTTTTGTAAGTCCTAAAGAAGTAATTATCAAAAGTCGTAATTTAATAGATATAACTTATTTGTATCCCGAATTAGAAAGTTTAAAAAAGATAGTCAAAAATAAAGTTATCTTTGATGGCGAGATTGTAAGTTTTCAAAATGGTAAACCATCATTTTCCAAATTACAAGAAAGAACTCATTTAAAAAATAAAACTAAAATAAAAGAGGCTTCACTAAACAATCCCATTACTTTTATGGCCTTTGATATTTTATATGAAGATAAAGATTTAACTAAACTTCCTTTAGAGGAAAGAAAAAAATATTTAGAAAAATATAAAGATAGTGATGTCTTTATCAAAACTAAATATATTGATGAACATGGTAAGGATTTATATAAAATGGTAAAAAAAGAAAATTTAGAAGGTATTATTGCCAAACTAAAAACAAGTCCTTATTTAATAAATACGAGATGTGATTATTGGCTAAAAATTAAAAATTATAAGTACGAAACTTTTTATATTATTGGTTATATAGAAAAAGAAGAAAATTATGTCATAACTTTATTACTAGGAGATAATACCACTAAACATCCTTTAGTTGGTAAAGTAAATATAGCCAAGAAGAGTCCTTTATATAAAAAAATAAAAAAAGAAAAAATAATTAAAAAAGAAAATGATGAAAATATTATTAATCTAAAATTAAAATGTGAAGTTAAATATATAGAAAGAACTAAAAGTAATAATTTAAGACAACCAGTCTTTGTTAAAGAAATAAAAGGCTAGTAGACTTGTAAAATATACTCTATGAGATATTGACTTATGGCATGTTTTGAGATATTATTTAAATGTAAGGTAGAAGAATATTTTTTTATTTGTATTAGGTATTCGGTATTTACAACATTGGTATAAAAATAAGTTAAATAATTAATAATATAAAAGAGGTAAAAGAGTATGAAGAAAGAGAATAAAAATTTAGTACTATATGTAGGATTAACTATATTAGTAGTTCTAATTTCCCAAATCGGGGGGGGGTTATTGTAATACCCTAATATCTTTAGTATTCATACCATTTAATAATTTAAAAGATAAACTTAATAATATAAAAGAAAAATTAAAACATAAAGAACTAATATTAGGAATATTCGTATTAGTATTTTTTGTATTGTTATTAATAAATGTAGCAATTAATAAAACTCATGCTTATTATAATTATGAAATGGAACCAGTACCTATATTTACAAGTAAAGTTGGAAACTTTGCTGGAGAAGGAGAAAGTGTTAAACAAGGTCCAATAGATAAGAATACCGATGTAAATATAATCTTTTATACCCAAATGCCTGATAATGCTGATAAATATAAAGAGAGTAAATATGTACCCGCCAGTGGATATCAAATAAATGGGGATAAATCAAATTGTTATCCAGCAGAAGGTGGAGATGCAACTTATGAAAATTACACTATAAAAGAAGATGGAACTGTCCATATAGAATATACAGAAGAAACTAAACCAACACAAGTAGTATGTCGACTTTATTATGACAGAGATAAATTATCCGATGTTATTATTTATGCTTATATAGAAGATAGTACAGGAGATAGAAAATATAATGATAAAACATATAAATTATATAATCAAGTTCCTGATGGTTATTCTATGATAACGTATGAGTGTAAAAGTAAAAAAGCAAGTACAACATTTACTCATGATACTAATGGCTTTCATATAGATACAACTGGACCAAATACTTGTTATGGATACTTTAGTAAATAGAAGGGAGAAAATAAAATGAAGAAAGATAAAATATTAACAATAATCATAATTATAGTAGGAGTTTTAATATTAGGAGAAAGTTATAACATCATAAGAACTTTAAATATCAAACCAAATAAGATAGAAAAAATACAAACTAATAATACATTAAGTAATGATAAATCAATAGCCATATGGGTACAAGATAATGAAGGAGAAGAATGGCATGAATCTGATAATAGAGATACATGGCCAAGTCCAACAACTCATGGTTTTGTTGGAGCAGAATGTACAGATAGTGATGGAAAAGAAATAGATTATACAAATATACTGCATTTTGATTTATCAACTTATCATGCCACAATAGATACAAAAAATAGTATATATTGTACTCTGTACTTTGCTAAAGGAGAACCAGCATTAGACCATTTAACAAAGAAAGGTGGAGGTACCTTTAACAGTACAAGTGCCGTAGATGGAATGTATAGATTTAAAGGAACAAATACACAAGTATTAAATAACTATATATGTTTTGGAACAACAGTAGAAAGCACATGCACAGGAACGCCAAATACCTATATGTATAGGATAATAGGAATAACAAGTGCAAATGATGATTTAGTTGGATTAAAAAAAGATCAAATAAAAATTATTAAAACTGAAATAATATCTTCATATAATTGTTATATGTCTAAACAATTTGAAACTTCACCGTGCAAAACAGAACTAAATACAACATTTATAAATTCTATTCTTAATCAAAATAATGGTAATTATTGGGAATCAATTATAAGTAATCATAAATGGTACGTTACACCACATGATAGTGATGTATCATCAGAATTAAAAACAAATTTTTCCTCTGATTTTAAAATAGGCTTAATGTATTATACAGATTATAAAAATTCTGGGAGTCAAGATACTAGTAATTGGTTATATCAAAAATATGATGATTTTCATTATTACGAACTCACTATGTCTGTGACTGAAAGTCAATATAGTTGGTTGATTGATGATGGAGGACGTTTTACAATGTGGGAGTACTACGGAGAATGGATTCGCCCAGTCTTCTATCTACAATCCGGGGTAAACTTAACAGGAGAAGGAACAAAAGACCATCCATACATTATCACAACTAAGAATAATGCATAATATCATTGTTAATTATAGAGAATGAAATTTGTTAAAGAATTAAAATAAGTTACTAAATGCTAGTAACTTATTTAGTATATAAATACATAATATTTTCTTTAATTATAAAATATTTATTATTATAATTTAAAATATTTAAATCATTAGATAAAGATATTTTAATTAAATCTTCAATTGAGGTTATATTAATAACTTCATAATTATTTATATTAGGATTATCTAGTATTTTAATAATTAAACTTTTATATTCTTTGATAATTCTTTTAAAGTTATTACTTTTATTAAAATAAAGATTAATAAAAATACCGGAAGTAATAAGAATTATGGAAATAGTAAAATAATTATGATTAAAATTATTACTTTCTTGTTTGTTAAAATTATCATTTTCTTCGATAAAGATAACTTTTTCTTTTAAAGGAATAGTAATATTAAGATAATTTAGAGTAGTATCATTATCTATTATGTTTAGTTCTATTAAAAGAGAAGAGTCTGTTTTAAGATTAAGATTACTTTCAAAATTATTAATATAATTTAAATAATAATTATAATCAATAACTATTTGTTCATTAATATTGTTTGTTAAATTATTATTTTTTAGGGGATATTCTTTTTCAAAGATTGGATTATTTTCATAATTAGATTGTAATTTAATATTTATTTTATAAGTATAGTTATTTTGTTTTAAGTTATTAATTAAAATATCATAATTAATATTAATATCTTTAATTAAAGAAGTAATATAATAATTGTTTTCGGGAATAATATTATTAGAAAAATAATTATTATCATTATATGTAACTTCATAAGAAGATTTATTTTGAATATCTAAATTATGAAGATTGTTTGGTTTAAAGAATGCAAGAATAAGAATTACTAAACCGATGATAATTAAAATAAAAGAAAAAATCGTAAATAATAAAGTTTTTTTCAAAGTTATGTCCCTCCTTTATTTAAAAATTCTTCTAAATAAACTGCTGGAACTCCTAAGTATTTTAAGGAAAATTTGTAGACACCTTTAATGTCTTTTTTATCTACTTTATAATTATCAATGACATTGTTATTATCACCTTTAGTTAAATAAGAATTATTAATTTTTTTAACTACGCGGTGGATAATAGTTTTATCTTTAGTTTCAAAAACAATTATGTCTTTTTCATGGACATTTTGAATATCTTTGTCATAAATTACTATATCTCCCTTTTCAAGTGTGGGATACATACTATTAGAAAGAATAACAATAGCTTCATACTTAAACATACCTAAAGTAAAAAGAGTGAGTAATATTACCATTATGATGGTAAGAAAAGATGGAAAGATATTAACTTTATGTTTTTTATTGAAAATATATTGGAATATTATAAAGCATAAGCTTATTTTAATTAGACTACTGGTGCCAATTAAGTACCAATTAGTCTTTGGAAGAAACGGAACAAAATAAATAATTAATTTATCTAATATATTTAAAATAATGGAATATGTATAATGAAAATGAATAGTTAAATAAGTAAAAAGAAAGTTGGATAAGATTAAAGGAATAACTTCGGAACAAAAATAAGTATATAAATCTCTTTTTAGATTAAGAGTGAAAAGAGTATGATAGTTAAGTTCTAAAAAAATAATTAAAAGAGTAATAATAAAGGGCTTGTTCTTTTGATTCTTTATTAGATTATGTCTTAATAATTCGATACTAATAAGAGGGATAATACTATCTATGATGTTAGTTAAAAGATGCTTTAAAGGATTAAGAGTATACCCATAAAAAAGACCAATTTCGAAATAAAAGTTTAAAAATAATAAAGAAATTAGAATAATAAGAGGAAGATAATATTTATTTTTAAAAGTCATAATATTTTTATAATTAAGATAATTATAAATAAGATATATAAGGGATAAAAGAGGAATAATAAATTTAATTAAGAGAGAATAATAAAAAAGATGAAAAATAATAAGAAGGATAATAAGAATAAAGTAAATAAAGATAGTTTTTTTCATAAATGACCTTATTTTTGGGCATAAGTAATGGTTCCTGTTAAACTTTTAGTTAAAACTTTAGGTAATTCTTCCGTGCTTTCATTATAAGTAATGGTAAGTTCTAAAGTTGTCGTATCACCCGCATTTAAATCTGTTGGGGTTTTACTGACGGTATAACTAATGGCTTCAGAACCGCCAATTTCTTCATTAAAGACTAAACTTTGTAAAATGGCATCAATGGTTCCGGCATTTTGAATTGTAATAGTATAGATTACTTTATCACCAGGTTTATTTAACTTAAGGGAAAAATCAAAAGTGGTATCCGTAAAAGTGGGGGTATCAACATTTAAACCAGCAGAGGCATAAGTAACTTCAACACTCGTAATTTTGATGTTCCACTTTCCGACAATTTCGGCATTGCCTCCAATTAAGAGGTCTTCAGCAAAAGAGGAATAACCTACGCTCATAAAAAGGATAGAAATAAAACAAATGAAGATAATTAAAAAACGATTTAATTTCATAAGAATACTCCTTTCGTTTTCAAATGATGCAATATGCTATCCCACTATAATTTATGCCAAAAAAATTTCTTTAGATAGTATGTATGCCTAAAGAAAAAAATTTATGATTGTTTTTGATTGGCAATAAATATATAATAAATATAAGAAAGGAAGATACTCATGAATAATGTTACTCTTTTACCAGCAGATCGTTATATTGTCGTTAATAAAAGTATATTATCGGATAAAGATTGGTTAGTTATAATGAGTTTATATGAACCTTTAATTGGTTCTTTAGGGGTATCTTTATATTTTACTTTATGGAATGATTTAAATATTAATAATATCATGAGTAAAGATTTAATTCATCATCATTTAATGGTGAGTTTAAAAAGTGATATTAGTAAAATAAAAATAGCAAGAGAATCTTTGGAAGCCTTTGGCCTTTTGAAGTGCTATGTTAAAGAGGGTAGTGTTAATGATTATTTATATGAGTTATATTCGCCTTTAACGCCAAGTGAGTTTTTTAATCATCCTATCTTAAATATAGTTCTTTATAATAATGTGGGAGAAAAAGAATATAATGAACTAAAAAATTTATATAAAATGCCGAAGATTGATTTAAAAGAATATACAGAAATTACGAAAAAGATTGATGAAGTATATGATACTTCTAAGTTTAATTTAAATACCGATTTAGTTGATGTGCATAAAAATAGTATTGTATCATCTTCCAGGATTAATTATGATGAGATAATATCAAGTATTCCTAAGGGTTTAATAAGTGAGAAAACATTTAATAAAAAGACGCGAGAATTAATTGATAATTTAGCTTTTATTTATAATATTGATACTTTAAAAATGATTGAACTTATAAGAGGCTGTTTAAATGAATATGGGGCAATTGATAAAAATGGGTTAAGAATATTAGCGAGAAAAGATTATCAATTTAAAACAGGATCTTTGCCTACTTTAGTTTATCGTACGCAACCGGATTATTTAAAAAATCCTCTCGGAGATAATTCTAAAAGAGGAAGAATCATTGCGGTCTTTGAAAATACTTCCCCTTATGATTTTTTAAGACATAAATATCATAATGTAAAACCAACAGGAAGAGATTTAAAACTTTTAGAACATCTTATTATTGATTTAGAACTACCACCTGCCGTTGTGAATGTCTTAATTGATTATGTCTTAAGAAAAAATAATAATAAACTTACCTCGGCTTATGTAGAAACGATTGCTTCCCAATGGAAAAGGGCTAATTTAAAAACGGCGAAAGAAGCGATGGAATTTGCCGAAAAAGAACATCAAAGGAGTTTGAAAAAAACACCCCAAAGCATTAAGAATACCGAAGTTGTTAAAACCCCAATTTGGTTTAATCAAAAAATTGAAGATGAAAGTTTGAATGCGGAAGAGGAAGCCGAATTAAAAGATTTATTAAAGGAGTTTAATTAAGATGGAAATAAAAGTCGATACTAAAAAGGTTAGTAAAAATCAAGAAAAAGAATATTTAAAAGCGATGCAAGATGAAAAGTTTAAAGGTTTAGTTAAAAAGATTAAAATTAGTGAAGAAGAAGCTAAGAAAAATGTTGTCAAATTAAATGATACTTTAGAAGAACTTTCGCATTGTCAAAAATGTAAAGGTTTATATGAATGCCAAAATAAAGTAAATGGGTATGTGTATTTTCCCATAGAGAGTGAAAGTAGCTTGTCTTTTTCTTATAGGCCTTGTAAATATCAAAAAGAGGCGCAAAAGGAAATAAATAATAAAAGTACAAGTGAAAAATTAATTGAAAATGCTCGGTTAAAAGATATTAAAATCACCAAAAATAGAACGGAAATCATTAAATGGTTAAAAAACTTTTATGATAATTATAATCCCTATGGCTTTAATAAAGGACTTTACTTACATGGTAATTTTGGTACGGGTAAAACTTTTTTAATCGCCGCTTTATTAAATGAAATTAAACTTAAATATAAAGTAAGAGTCGAAATTGTCTATGTTCCGGAACTTTTACGTAAATTAAAAGAAAACTTAAATGCCGTAGGAGATAATCTTAATGTTTTGGAAAATGCCGATATCCTTCTTCTAGATGACATTGGAGCGGAAAAAGTAACTGAGTGGGGCCGTGATGAAATAATTGGGACTATCTTGCAAACTCGAATGAATAAAGGCTTAACGACTTTCTTTACATCTAATTTAAATATGGATGAATTAATGCAAACTCTAAGTTTAACTAAAGAAAGAGAAGATGCGGTTAAAGCCAAAAGAATTATGGAAAGAATTAAATATTTAACATATGATATTGAACTACTTGGTAATAACTACCGCGAAGAAAAAGAAAAATGATGAGAAAAAACAATCTCATCATTTATTTTTGAAGTGGATTTAAAGGAGGTATTATAAATTCTTAAAAAGAATAAAATAGAAATTTGGTGTTTTCTATATAAAATAAAAGGGTTGTATTAAAAGGGATAAGTACCCATAAATCCACTTCGAGGACGTATTATAGCACTACTAAAGTGCGAAATTTGTCAAACGGTGTCGACCGGAGCAATTTTTTTAAAATTTTTCAAAAAATTAAACAAAAGTTCGATTTTCTCTTGACATTACCAAAAAACTAGAGTAAAATTTAGTTATCAGAGAGTGTAGAGGAGAAATAATGAAAGCAAGAGAAAAAGATTCAAAAAATACGGATAAAGCTTTAGAACAAGTTTTAAAAGATATTGAAAAGCAATTTGGAGCCGGAGCCATAATGAAATTAGGTGGCGATGAACACATTAAAATTGATGTTACTTCATCAGGTTCCATTGCTTTAGACATTGCTTTAGGAGTTGGTGGTTTTCCTAAAGGAAGAATAATTGAAATTTATGGACCTGAATCATCAGGTAAAACTACCATTGCTCTTCAAGCGATAGCGGAAGCGCAAAAAGCTGGAGGAAGAGCAGCCTTTATTGATGCAGAACATGCTCTTGACCCTGTTTATGCTAAAAGTTTAGGAGTTGACATTAATGAACTTTTATTAAGTCAACCAGATACAGGTGAACAAGCCTTAGAAATTTGTGATGCCTTAGTTAAAAGTGAAGCTATTGATTTAGTTGTTATTGACTCTGTTGCGGCTTTAGTACCGCAAGCGGAAATAGATGGTGAGATGGGTGATAGTCATGTTGGTCTTCAAGCAAGACTTATGTCCCAAGCCTTGAGAAAATTATCTGGTACTTTAAACAAAACTAATACGACCGCCATATTTATTAACCAATTAAGAGAAAAAGTGGGAGTGTTATTTGGTAATCCCGAAACTACTCCTGGTGGAAGAGCCTTAAAGTTCTACTCAACAGTAAGATTAGACATTAGAAGAGGAGAACAAATTAAACAAGGCGACCAAGTTGTAGGTAACAGAACCAATATTAAAGTTGTTAAAAACAAAGTAGCCCCACCATTTAAAACTGCTGGTGTTGATATCATGTATGGTGAAGGAATTAGCCATGAAGGAGAACTTGTGGATATTGGTAGTGAAATAGGTATCATTGAAAAAAGTGGTGCTTGGTATGCTTATAAAGAAGAAAAGATTGGTCAAGGAAAAGAGAATGTTAAAATGTTCTTAAGAGAAAATCCGGATATTGCCAAAGAAATTGAAGATAAAATTTATGAACATTATGGGTTTAATAAACCAGAAGAAAAAGAAGATGAAGAAGAATAAATCTTCTTTTTAAAAAAAGTTTTAAAATACTTTTGTTCGCAATAATTAAAAATTTGCATATAATAAATTTATTAAAAGAGAGATAAAAATTAAGATGGTGACAATTTGTCACCATCTGAAATCAATAAATTTGAAATCTAAAAAATAAAAAATGAATTGGTGACAATTTGTCATCGGTTGAAATTTAAAACTTGTAAATGAACCATAATTAAAGGTTAAAGAAATAGAAAATATTAATTAAAAATAAAATAAATTTAAATAATAGTTATTTATTAAACTTTTTGCCTTGATAAAATGACCATTTAAGATTATAATTAGATTATGGATAATTATAATTATATTTATTATATTTTATAAATTTTCTGTAAAAAAATTAGAAATGGAGTGAGAGAATGGATAATATAGCCGTTATCATCTTATTTCTATTTCTTGGAATTGGTATTGGAATCTTTTTAGTTATTTTAGTTAATCATTTCAAAGGGGTAAGTGCCGAAAGAAATGCTAATAAACTACTAGAAGATGCTAAAAAAGAGGCTGATAAACATAAGAGAGATTCTCTTTTAGAGTTAAAAGAAGAATCATATAAATTAAAACAACAAACTAATGAAGAAATTAAAGAAAGAAAAAAAGAAATTAAAGAAAGTGAAGACCGCCTTATCAGTAGAGAAAACAACTTAGATAAAAGAGAAGAAATGCTTCAAAAGAAAGATATGGCATTAGAAGAAAAAGAAAACAATTTATTAGTTAGAAGTCAAAGTTTACAAGAAAAAGAAGATAAGATGGACAAAATCCTAAAAGAAGAAGTTGAAGAACTAGAAAAAATTTCTGGTTTAAGCAAAGAAAAAGCCCATGATTTAATTATGGCTAGAGTTGAATCAGATATGGCTTTAGAAATCTCTGAGTATATTAGAGATGAAGAAGAAAAGGCAAAAATAACTGCCAATGACAAAGCAAAACAACTTATTGTTAACAGTATGGAACGTTATGCTGATGATGTAGTTGGAGTGCAAACTGTCTCAACTATTGATTTACCAAATGATGAAATGAAAGGAAGACTAATCGGAAGAGAAGGAAGAAATATAAGAACTTTTGAATCCGTAACTGGTGTTGATTTAATTATTGATGATACTCCAGAGGCTATTGTTATATCTTCCTTTGACCCTTTAAGAAGAGAAATTGCAAAACAAACAATTGAAACTTTAATTAAAGATGGTCGGATTCATCCAAGTAGAATCGAAGAAGTCTATGATAAGACTTGCAGAGATATTAACAATAAAATTACTGAACTAGGTAATAAAGCAATTACGGATTTAGGTATTGCGAAAATGGATGTTGAATTAATTAACTTAGTTGGTAAACTTAATTTTAGAACTAGTTATGGGCAAAATGCCTTACAACATTCTATTGAAGTTGCTAACCTTTGTGGTTTAATGGCTTCCGAGTTAGGTGAAAATATTACCCTTGCTAAAAGAGCTGGTTTACTTCATGATATTGGCAAAGCCATTGATTTTGAAGTAGAAGGTAGCCATGTGGAAATCGGGGAACAAGTTGCTAAGAAATATCATGAAAATGAAGTGGTAATTGATGCCATTACATCCCATCATGGTGATAGAGATCCTAAATCAATTATTGCCGTATTGGTTAGTGTTGCGGATACTTTATCTGCTGCAAGACCAGGAGCTCGTAATGACTCAGTGGAAAATTACATTAAGCGTTTAGAACAATTAGAAGAAATAGGGAATTCTTTTGAAGGTGTTGAAAAAGCTTATGCAATGCAAGCTGGAAGAGAAATAAGAGTTATGGTTAAACCAGGTGAAATTGATGATGCTGATAGTTATCGGATAGCCAGGGAAATGAAAGAAAAAATTGAAGAGGAAATGCAATATCCAGGAACTATCAAAGTTACAGTTATAAGAGAAACAAGAGCGCAAGAAGAAGCCAAATAAGGCTTCTTTTTTAACAAGTAAAAAACCCTTAACGGGTTTTAATCTTCTTTTTTGTTAACTTCCATTATAACAGGAAGGATTATTGGCCTTCTTCCAGTTAATTCATTAATGTAAGGTAATAATTCTAAAATAATTTGATTTTTTAAATCGGTATAATTATATAAAGATGTCTTTAAGAAATTATTAACTATTTCGCCAATTTTATGTTCAATTTTATTCATTAGTTCTTGATTTTCATTAACAAGAACAAAGCCTCTCGCCGTAACATTTGGTTTAATTAATAATTTTCTAGTTAAAGTATTTATATTTAAAATAGTAATTAAAATACCATCTTGACTCATTAATTTACGATCTTTAATAACCACACTTCCAACATCACCAACTCTTGAACCATCAACATAGATATCTCCAGATGGAACAGTTCCTCCTCTTGTAACAACGCCATCTTTTAGAAGTAAGACATCACCATTACTACAAATGAAAGTATTTTCTTCGGGTATATCACAAAGTTTGGCAATATTAGCATGTTGTTTTAACATTCTAAATTCACCATGCATTGGCATAAAGTATTTTGGTTTAATAATTCTTAGCATCCATTTTAATTCTTCTAATTTAGCATGTCCTGAAGTATGAATATCACTAAATTCGGAATTAGTAAATACTTTAACGCCTTTTAAGTAGATTTTGTTGATAATTCTATTAATACTTTCGGCATTACCAGGAATTGGGCTTGATGAGAAAATAACTAAATCATCAGGAAGCAAAGATATTTGCTTATGAGTTCCATTAGCAATTCTGGATAGAGCTGCGAGTGGTTCGCCTTGACTTCCGGTACATAAAATACAAATTTCATTTCTTTTTAAACTTTTAGCTCCATTATTATCAATAAAGATAGATTTATCGGAAATTAAATGGTTGTTTAAAGCAAGTTCAATTGAGGCTTCCATACTTCTTCCAAAGACAATTATTTTCCGGTTATATTTTTTACAAGTTTCCACTATATGCTTAACCCGGTAAATATTTGAGGCAAATGTCGCAATGATTACTCTTCCGACATGACGTCCAATGATATCATTTAATGTTTCATCAACAACAGATTCACTATTGGAAAATCCCGTGGATAAAGCATTAGTGGAGTCACTTAAAAGGAGAGTAACTCCTTTTTTACCAAGTTCGGCCATTTTATGAATGTCTGCCATGGGTCCGATTGGGGTTAAGTCAAATTTAAAGTCACCAGTTTCAAATATTACTCCATTTGGTGTATGTACCACGATGGCATAACTATCGGGAATAGAGTGGGTAGTGTTTACAAATTCCACTTCAAAATGTTTAAATTTAACCACTAAATCTTTGGTAATTATTTCTAAATTTGAATAATTAATGCCTCTTTCCTCTAGCTTTTTAACAATTAAATCATTAGCAATCTTAGGGGCATAAATAACCGGTATCTTTACTTGATTAAGTAAAAATGGAATACCTCCAATATGGTCTTCATGTCCATGGGTTATAAATAAAGCTTTTATTTTATTTTCATTTTGTTTTAAATAAGTAATGTCTTGAATAACATAATCGACACCTAGTAAGCCTACTTCCGGAAACATTACCCCCGCATCAATTATAATTATCTCATCATCATGAGTAATAACATACATATTTTTTCCGACTTCACCAAGACCGCCTAAACTAACGATGGAAGTCGCTATATTTTCTTTCATAATTTCCCTCTTTCTTAAAATAAAAAAGTTCTTTAACTGCTAATAATTATACCCTAATTTAAGAAAAATGTCTACTATTTATGTAAAAACAGTTTTAAATAATGTCAAATTTTGATATGATTAAAGAGGTGATATTTATGGGTTTATTTAATAAATTAAAAAATTTAGTTAGTAAAAAAGAAGAAGTTGTAGATAAAGAAGAAAAAGAAGAAATAAAAAATTATGAAGAAGGTTTAAAAAAGACGAGAGAAGAATTTGTTTCCAAATTAAATATTTTAGGAATTAAATATACCAAAGTATCAGAAGAGTATTTTGAAGAATTAGAAAGTATTTTAATTATGGCCGATATTGGGGTTAATACGGTGATGAAATTTATGGATAAATTAAGAGATAGAGTTAAACATGAAAATATTACCGATACCGCTTATTTAAAAGAAGTTATTGTGGATGAGTTATTAATAATATATGTGGAAGGAGAAAGTTTATCCGATAAAATTAAAATGAATGACAATGGTCCAACGGTTATTTTAATGGTCGGAGTAAATGGCGTTGGTAAAACCACTACTATTGCGAAACTTGCTCATAAATATGGCGAAGAAGGCAAAAAAGTTATGTTAATTGCGGGTGATACCTTTAGAGCAGGGGCTGTTAATCAACTAGAAATTTGGGCAAAAAGAACTAACTCTTTATTCTATGGAAAAGAGGGAAGCGACCCTGCCAGTGTTATTTATGATGGACTAGTGGAAGCCAAAGAAAAAGATGTGGATATTGTTTTAATTGATACGGCGGGAAGACTTCAAAACAAAGTTAATTTAATGAAAGAACTTGAGAAAATTAATAAAGTTATTAGTACCCATATTGAAGGGGCTCCGCAAGAAACATTACTTGTAATTGATGCGGCGACAGGTCAAAATGGCATCATGCAAGCCAAAGCATTCAAAGAAATTACCAATATTACAGGAATCGTTTTAACTAAATTAGATGGCACTGCTAAAGGGGGAATTGTTTTAGCCATCAAAGAAGAAGTTAATTTACCGGTTAAATTCATTGGTTTAGGAGAAAAAATGACCGATTTAAAACCATTTGATATTGAAAATTATATATATGGTTTATTTAAGGATATGGTATAATGGAAAAGTTTTTATATTATAATGCTTTATATTTAATATATAAAGATTTACTAAATGATAATAATAAAGAAGTATTTGATAATTACTATGGTAATGATATGACCATGCAAGAAATTGCCGATTTAAAACATATTTCTAAATCAAGAGTAGGAGTTATTATTAAAAATGTGGAAAAGAAATTAGATAAATATGAAAGTGCTTTAAAAATATATGAAAAGAATGAAAAATTAAATAATTTACTAAAATTAGAGGATATTAATAAAGTAAAAAAGGGTATCGAAGAAATACTAAAAGGAGAATAATTATGTTTGAATATATGGGAGATAGATTAAGTAAGGCTATTAAAAATATTAGAGGTTTAGGTAAAATAACTGAAGATAATATTAATGATGCCATGAAAGAAATTCGTCTTGCTTTACTAGAAGCTGATGTTAACTATATGGTTGTGAAAGAGTTTGTGGCCTCCGTTAAAGAAAAAGCTTTAGGTATGGAAGTGGAAAAAAGCCTAAAGCCAGATGAAGTATTTATAAAAATTGTCAAAGATGAATTAGTATCATTACTTGGAGGAGATTATGTTCCTCTAGATACTAAGGAAAAATTTGAAGTTATTATGTTATGTGGTCTTCAAGGTAGTGGTAAAACAACTACAGCAGGAAAACTTGCTAATCTTTTAAGAAAAAAATATAACCGGAAACCTCTTTTAATTGCGGGGGATATTTATCGTCCGGCAGCGATAAAACAACTTGAAGATATAGCGAACTCTTTAAATATACCCATCTTTAAAGAAGATAAAAAAGATGTCTTAGAAATTGTGAATGATGGGATAAGTTATGCGAAAGATAATAACTTAGATTATGTTATTGTAGATACAGCTGGTCGTTTGCAAATTGATGAAGACTTAATGGAAGAGTTAAAAAATATTTCATCAAATGTTAAATTAAATGAAATTATTTTAGTTATTGATGCCATGATGGGACAAGATGCCATTAATGTTATTACGGGATTTAATGATGCCTTAAGTTTAACAGGTTGTATTTTAACAAAAATGGATGGGGATACCAAAGGTGGAGTAGCCCTATCTTTAAGACATCTTACCAATGTGCCAATTAAATTTGTCGGAGACTCCGAAAAAATGGATGGTTTAAGTGAATTCTATCCGGAAAGAATGGCGGAAAGAATATTAGATATGGGCGACATCCTATCGATTGCCGAAAAAGTTGAAGGAATAGTTTCCGAAGATGAAGCTAAAGAACAAGCGAGAAAAATGCAAAAAGGAACTTTTGACTTAGAAGATTTCCTTACCACATTTAAACAAATAAGAAGATTAGGGCCTTTAGAAAATATTATTAAAATGCTTCCGCAAGCCAGAAGTATGGGTTTAAATAATATTTCGATTGATCCTAAAGATATGGCTCACATTGAAGCCATCATATTATCTATGACACCATATGAAAGAAGACATCCGGAAGTATTAAAAGCTACAAGAAAACAAAGAATTGCTAAAGGAAGTGGCCGGAGTGTTGAAGAAGTTAATCGCCTTTTAAAACAATTTGAAATGATGAAAAATATGATGAAAAGTATGAGTAATGGGAAAATGAAAATGCCATTTTAGGATTGACTTTTTAACGTTTAATGATTAAAATACATACTCACGCAAAGGAAGTGAAATTGTGATATCTAATGAAGAAGCCGTAGCTTTTCTAATGTTATTTGGAAGAAGTGAAGCAAAGGCAAGAAAAATACTAGCAAGTCCTTCAGGAGTTAATTATAAAAGTATAATTGAAGAATTTGTAAATAATGTAAGAGTAAAGAAGAATGACCCAACCTTAGATGTTTTAACTTATTTACAAAATAATCCTAAGGAAATTAAAAGAAAACCATTTTAAGCCATAATTATTGACATTTAAGTATTCCTAGATTAAAATATGCTCCTCGAAGGGAGAAGTTATATATGGCAGGAAAAGAACTTACTAATGAAGAATTAAAGGAATATTTAATTGCATTAGGAAGAAGCGAAGAAGAGGCGATAGAAATGGTTAATAGTCCAGCTTGTTTTGCTTATAAAGATCAAGTTATTAATTATATTAATTCTATCCGTAATATTATGAATGATCCTCAATATGATGTTTTAGCACATCTTCATTATGAAAATAAGCAACAAGGAAGAAATCGTTAAGATAGGCCTTGCATAAAATAGCAAGATATGGTATATTATTAATGAACACGAAAGTGTTTTTTAATTGAAAAAATTTTTAGGAGGTTAAAATGGCTAAAGAAGTTAAAGCAAAAAAAGATGCAAAAGAAAAAAAGGAAAAAGATGTAAAAAAAGTTAAAAAGACAGAAAGTAAAAAAGTAGACAAAAAGAAGAAAACAGAAAAGGTAAAAAAAGAAGGTTTAGCTAAAGGCATTAAAAAAGAAATGAAACTTGTTAAATGGCCTACAGCTAAAGAAATCTTAAAATATACAATTGCGACTGTTGTTTTCTGTGTTGTTTTAGTGGCATTCTTTGAAGTTTTAAATTTAATACTAGCATTTATAAAGGGGTTGTTTAATTAATGGAAAAAGAATGGTATGTAGTTAATACTTATTCCGGACACGAAAGTAAAGTTAAAGAAAAATTAGAGGCTAAAATAGAATCAATGGGAATGCAAGATTATATTTTCCGTATTGTTATTCCCGAAACTAAAGAAGTAGAAGTTAAAGATGGTGTCAAGAAAGAAAAAGTTAAAAAAATGTTTCCTGGCTACATTTTAGTCGAAATGATTATGTCTGATGAAGCTTGGTATATCGTAAGAAATACCCCAGGAGTTACCGGATTTATTGGTTCTAGTGGTAAAGGGGCTAAGCCAACACCATTACTTCCTCAAGAAATTGACCGTATTCTAGTTAATATGGGAATGAGTAGAGTTAATGTCGAAGATGACCTACATGTTGGTGACTCTGTAAGTATTGTTGATGGACCATTCAAAGGAATGATGGGTAAAGTTGATAATATTGATACGGAAAATAATCGTCTTAACATCATTATTGACTTATTTGGTCAAGAAACAAGTGTTGATGTTGAATTATTCCAAGTTAGTAAAAATTAGTTTACTAACTTTTTTCTTTTTACAAAATATATAAAAAAGTTTATAATTAAGTAAGAAAGCAGTGATAAAGTGATAATAGGTAGTCATGTAAGATTTGGAAGCACCCAAATATTAGGAAGTTTAAAAGAGGCTTTAAGTTATGGAGCCAATGCCTTTATGTTATATACCGGAGCTCCCCAAAATACTTTTAGAAGTAAAATAGATAGTAATTTAACGAGTGAGGCCAAAAAATTAATGCAAGAAAATAATATTAGTATGGATAATGTGATTTGTCATGCTCCTTATATTGTTAATTTAGCCAATAAAGAAAAAGAAGATGCTTGGAATTTTTCGATTAGTTTTTTAAAAAATGAAATTAGAAGATGTGAAGAATTAGGAATTAAATATATTGTTTTACATCCGGGAAGTAGTGTTAAATATACCACTGAAAAGGGTATAAACAATATAATTGAGGCTTTAAATTACATTATTAGTGATGATGATAAATGTATGATTATTTTAGAAACGATGGCAGGAAAAGGTAGTGAATGTGGAAAAACGATTGAAGAAGTTAAAACCATTTTAGATGGCGTTAAATCTTCCAATATTGGTGTTTGTCTTGATACTTGCCATTTAAATGATGCCGGATATGATATGAGTAACTTTGATTTATTTTTAGATAGTTTTGCGAAAATAATTCCCTTAGATAAAATAAAATGTATTCATGTAAATGATAGTAAAAATGAAAGAGGAACGCATAAAGATCGTCATGCTAACATTGGGTATGGGACTATTGGTTTTGATAATTTAATCAAAATAATAAATAATGAAAAATTAAAAGATGTTCCTAAAATTTTAGAAACACCTTATATAAGTAAAAATGATAATGAAAAAGAATTAGTTTATCCTCCTTATAAACAAGAAATTGCAATGATTAAAAAGGGAGAGTTTAATCCTAATTTAATTGAAGAAGTCCGAGAATATTATAAATAACGACTGTAAAGGGAACTATATTCTTCATAAACTTTAACGATTTTGTTAAAGTTTTCTTTTGTGTAATGATTTTGATAACGATTTATATCAAAAAGACGAGGATTCTTTAAAGCCTCTAGAGCATTCTTTTTTAAAAATTCATAAGTAAAGTCCAGTTCACTTTCCGATAAAGTAATATTTTTAGAAATAGCAAAATTATTAACATCTTCTTTAGTTATTTTACTTATATATCTTTCTATTATATTAAACATAATTATTCACCTGTTATATTTTATGTATTTATTTAAAAATGAATACATTATATCTTGTTTACCATACTAATAATGGTGGATTTTATGAAAAAATATTTAGGAATAACAATTATCTTTTTAATCCTTTTAGGAAGAATGGTTTATTTAAATTTAAATAATCATGAAGAAAGTTTAAAAAAATTGGAAAATAAAACGATAAATTATGTTTATGGGGAAAGTGCTCCAAGAGGAAGAATTTTAGATAGGAATGGTAAAGTTTTAGTGGATAACATGGGAGTTAAAACTTTATTTTATACCAAATTAAAGGGTGTAACTGTCCAAAAAGAATTAGAAATAGCAAGGGAACTCGCAGAAATTATCAATATATCCATTAATGAAAATGTCTTAAAGAAATATTGGTTACTTACGCATAATAATGGGGATGATTTAATAACTGAAGAAGAGTACGAAAAGTTAAAGATGCGCAAAATTACCAGTAAAGATATTGAAAATTTAAAATTAGAAAGAGTTAAAGAGGAAGATATTAATAATTTAGAGGAAATAGAGAAGAAGACCGCGACTATTTATGATTTAATGAACAAAGGTTATTCTTATGCAAAAAAGATAATTTCCAAAAATATTAGTGACTTAGAATATAGTACTTTAGTAGATAAAAATATTGAAGGGGTAAGTACGGAACTTACTTGGGAAAGAGTTTATAATTATGGAGATACCCTAAAAGACTTATTTGGGTCCATTGGCAGAATTCCCGAAGAAGAAAAAGAAGAATATTTAAAAAAAGGGTATAATTTAAATGATATAGTCGGTTTAAGTTATTTAGAAAAAGAATATGAAGATTATTTAAAAGGGGAAAAAGAATTATACGAAGTTAATAGCGATAATACATTAAAAGTAATAAAAGAAGCTAAGAATGGTAATGATTTAGTCTTATCGATTGATATCGATGTTGAACTTAAATTAGAAAGTATTTTAAGAGAAAATATTATTTTGGGTAAAAAAAGAAAGAATACCGATTATTTTAGTGAAAGTTATAGTATTGTGGGAGACCCTAATACGGGCGAAATTATTGCTTTAAGTGGGCAAAAGTTAATCTCTTTAGAAGATGAAACTTTTAAAAGTGTGAATACTAATTTAATTAATTCTTCTTTTACCGTGGGAAGTGTTGTTAAAATGGCAACGATTAGCACGGGTTATAAATATGGCGTTATTGATATTGGAACCAGTGTGCAAGATGGGTGTATTAAACTCTATCAAGTACCGATTAAATGTAGTTATAAAAATTTAGGTAAAGTAAATGATTTAACGGCGATAAGTAAAAGTAGTAATTATTACCAATTTAAAATAGCGATAGGTCTTACTAATCAAGAATATAAATATAATATGACTTTAAATACAAGTGAAAATGATTTTAATAAATTCCGGGATATGTATAAAGAATATGGTTTAGGAAATCTAACGGGAATAGATTTACCTAACGAAAAAACAGGTATTAAAGGGGCTTTAACCTCGAGTGATTTGCTTCTTAATTTAAGTATTGGCCAATATGACACGTATACCCCAATGGAATTATTTCAATATGTTAATACCATTGCCAGTAGTGGAGTAAGAAGAAAACCGCAACTTATGAAAGAAATTAAAAATGAAAATACTACTATTTTCCAAAATGATTATACCGTTTTAAATAATGTTAGTCTAGATAATGTTTATTTAGAAAGATTAAAAGAGGCCATGCATTTAGCTACCACTAGTGGGACAGCCAGAAGTTATATTAAAAGTGAATATAATCCGGCCGGTAAAACGGGAACAAGTGAAACATTTATCGATACGAACAACGATGGTGTGATGGATACCAAAACAACTTCCATCGCCTTTGTGGGTTTTGCTCCTTATGATAATCCCAAGTATAGTGTCGTAGTTTTAGCCCCCAATATTTATGTTTTAAAAGAATATAATTATAGTAAAGTATATATAACTCGCTATATTTCGCAAAGTATTATGAACTTTCTATTTGAAAAAGAGTAAAAATTTGGTATAATATGGTGGTTAGGTGAGGAGGTCTCTATTATGGCTAAGAATGAAAACCGTAATTATGTTACTATGCGTTGTACTGAATGCGGTATGGAATTACGTCCAACAAGTAAAAATAAAAAGAACAATCCTGAACGTTTAGAAGTTAAAAAATATTGTCCTAAATGTCGTAAAAACGTTGTTGCAAAAGAAAAGAAATAATTTAGAAAAGAGGAGTTTAAATGAACATTAATATTAATGATATCAAAAACGGTATGACTGTTATTATTGATGGTAACTTATGTTTAATTCAAGAATTCCAACATGTAAAACCAGGTAAAGGCCCTGCTTTTGTTAGAATTAAATTAAAAAATTTAAGAACTGGTTCGATTGTGGAACAAACATTTAATACCAACATTAAAATAACGAGAGCGCATATCGATAAAAGTAAAGTTCAATATTTATATGCTAGTGGTGATGACTTAGTATTTATGAATAATGAAACTTATGAACAAATCGAAGTACCTAAAAAGATTTTAGGAGACGATGCCGATTTTATTAAAGAAGGTATTGATATTTCTATCGATTTCTATGAAGGTGAAATAATTGGGATTACTTTACCAGAAAAAATTGAGTATGAAGTTGTAGAAACTACGGAAGCTGTTAAAGGAAATACCGCTACTAATGCCCAAAAAGATGCAAAACTTGAAACTGGTAAAGTTATAAAGGTGCCTTTATTTATTAATGAAGGTGAAAAAATCTTAGTTACTACTAAAGATGGAAAATATGCGGGAAGAGCCTAATTGGTTCTTTTTTTCATTGCATATATTGACAAAATAAATAATTAATACTATAATAAAATTACTTAGTAAAGATAATATATTTAGTAGTCATAGTTAGAAGTTATTATGTTTTGTAGTAATGTTGCTATGTGTGAAAGATATATTTAATTAGTAAATAAATTATGTAATAATAATCTTATCTACGCTAAGTAAAGACAATTGTTTTAAGAGAAAGAAAACTCTAAAGATAAGCTATCTGCACTAAATACTGATAATATTTAGTTAATATTTAAAATTATGGAGAGTAATTTTAAATTACGCGGAGAAGTTATTTAAACTAAGGTAACTATTTTATCAGAATAGTTATTTTTTTTATTTTAATGTTACAAGTGTGTTAATAAAAAATTAAAATATCTTTTCTAAAAAATATTTTATGTTATACTTAAAGAAGGGATATTTATGAAGAAGTATGTTTTATCAAGTATTTTATTTATAACATTAGTCATTCTCACTTATTTTTTTGTATTAAGAGGATGTGATTTTAATTTGCTTGTTGCTTCCTTTAGAAATACTAACTCTCTTTTTGTGTTTTTAACATTTTTATGTATGGTAGGGTATGTCTTTATTGGAAGTTTCTTTTTAAAAAGGATTTTACATCATTTTAAATATAATGTTAAATTTTTTGATGCTTTGGGTTTTATGTTTACGGAGATTTATTTTTCCTCTATTACGCCAAGTTATATTGGAGGGCAACCTATTCAAATGCTCGAAATGAAAAAAGATAATGTTCCTTATGAAGTAAGTAGTGTCGTAGTTTTATTTAATTCGATGATGAATAGAATTGCTTTATTAATCGTGGCCACTATTTTATTTATTTTCTATGGGGGTACGGTTTTAACTTTAAATACCTTTTATCAAGTTTTAGTATGTTTAGGCTATGGAACGGCTATCTTTGTATCTTTCTTTTTTGCGGGAGCCATTTATTCTAAGAAAATGAGTAATTTGTTTTTAAAAATAGCGAATTTTCTTATTGATCATATTAAATTTATAAAAAATAAAGAAGAATTAAAAGAAAAATTGGCTGATGCTTTATTAAATTATCAAAAGTGTGCTTCTTTAACTAAAGAGAATAAAATGATTTTAGTAGAGTCTCTTCTTTTAATGATTGCGCAAAGAATTTTATTCTTACTTGCGAGTTACACCGTTTATAGAGCCTTTGGTTTAAATGAACATTCTGTCTTTGTCGTAATGGCTTTCCAAGTTTGTGTCTGCTTTGGTAGTGATTTAATGCCTACACCGGGAGGTGTTATGGTTAATGAAGGTTTAACTTTAGTCGTTAATGAGATTCTTTATGGAAGTACTCTTGCCCTGTCTGGTATGCTTATGCTTAGATGTTTTAATTTCTATTTCTTAGTTATAATAAGTGCTATTTTTTACTGTCTATTTCGGTTTCCGAAAAAAAGAGTTGCTACTGAAAAAATAAGTGTTCCGTCAAAAAATGTCTAAGGAAAGTTGAAAAGCCTAACTTTCTTGTGATACAATTAAAATGGTGAATAAAAGATATGGCAAAATATGATGAAACATCAATCAAAATTTTAGAAGGTTTAGAAGCGGTCAGAAAAAGACCGGGAATGTATATTGGAAGTACGGATAAAAGAGGACTTCATCATTTAATATGGGAAATTGTTGATAACTCAATTGATGAAATTATCAATGGTTATGGTGATTATATAAAAATTGTTTTACATAAAGATGGTTCCGTTACCATTGCGGATAATGGAAGAGGAGTTCCTATTGGGATGCATGAAAGTGGAAAATCAACTCCTGAGGTTATCTATACCATTTTACATGCCGGTGGTAAATTTGAAGAAGGGAACTACAAAGTAAGTGGCGGTCTTCACGGAGTTGGAGCTTCTGTTGTTAATGCTTTAAGTGAGAGAATGGATGTTTTAATTTACCGGGATGGTAAAATTTCTAACATTCGTTTTAAAGATGGGGGCGTAGTTGAGGAAGAATTAAAAACGGTAGGAACTACCAATAAAACAGGAACTGTTGTTACGTTTTTACCGGATTATAGCATCTTTAAAAATTGTAATTTTTCGTATACGACAATTTGTGAAAGAATGCAAGAAAGTGCCTTTTTAATTCCGAATGTTACAATTGAAGTTATTGATGAAGATAGTAAAAGAGAAGTTAAGTACCATTATGAAGCGGGACTTACAAACTTCGTTGAATACATGAATGAAGGCAAAAATACTTTACATAAAGTCTTAAACTTTAGTGGAACCAAAAATAATATTGAAGTAAATATTGCGATGCAATATACCGATACTTATAATGAAAATATCATTTCCTTCGTAAATAACGTTAAAACAAGTGATGGCGGTACGCACGAAGTCGGATTTAAAACGGGTATTACCAAAGCCTTTAATGATTATGTTAAAATGAATAACTTATTTAAGGGAAAAGATAATACTTTTGATGGTAGTGATGTAAGAGAAGGTTTAAGTGTTGTTATTAATTTAAGAATACCCGAAGGATTACTTCAATTTGAAGGGCAAACTAAAGGAAAACTAGGCACCCCAGAAGCAAGAAGCATCACCGAAAGTGTAACTTATGAAAATATTAAATTCTTTTTAGAAGAAAATAAAGATATTGCCTTAAATATAGTCGATAAAGCCTCTAGAAGTAAAGTGGCAAGAGAAGCCGCAAGAAAAGCTAGAGAAGATGCAAGGAATGGTAAAGGTAAAAATAAAGTTGAAAAGATATTATCCGGAAAACTTGCGCAAGCCACGAGTAAAAATCCGAAGATAAATGAATTATTCTTAGTAGAAGGAGATTCAGCGGGTGGTAGTGCGAAAAGTGGCAGAGATCGTAAATTCCAAGCTATTTTACCTTTAAGAGGAAAAGTAATAAATGCGGAAAAAAGTAGTGAAGCCGAAATATTAAAAAATGAAGAAATTAATACGATTATTCATACTATTGGAGCGGGTCTTGGTAGTGATTTTGTGGCTGAGGATTCTAATTATGATAAAGTAATTATTATGACCGATGCCGATGTTGACGGTTCGCATATTCAAATATTATTGCTAACTTTCTTTTATCGTTTTATGCGTCCTTTAATCGAGGCGGGTAAACTTTATATTGCGAAACCTCCTTTATATAAAATCGATTATGGTAAGAAACATTTTTATGCTTATAGTGATGATGAGAGATTTAAAATTGTAAGTGAAAACCAAGGTAAACCAGATATATCTAGAAATAAAGGTTTAGGAGAAATGAATCCTGATGAACTTTGGGATACGACGATGAATCCCGATACGAGAACTTTAGTAAGAGTAAATATATATGATGCCTCTTTAGCGGAAAAAAGAGTTAATGTTTTAATGGGCGATAAAGTTGAACCTCGTAAAGAGTGGATTGAAGAAAATATCATCTTTACTATGGAAGATGATTATCGGGTAGAGGGGTAGTTTATGGAAGATGTTTTAAAAAGAATTGAAGATTATGCTTTAGAAGAAATAATGGGCGAGGCCTTTTCTTCTTATGCGAAAGAAATTATTCAAGATAGAGCCATACCTGATGTTCGGGATGGCCTTAAACCCGTGCAAAGAAGAATTTTATATGCGATGTTTGATGCTGGGAATACTTATGATAAAAAATATTTAAAAAGTGCGGCCACAGTTGGAGATGTTTTAGGTAAATACCATCCACATGGGGACTCTTCGGTATATGATGCCATGGTTAGAATGAGTCAATGGTGGAAACAAAATGCGCCTTTAATTGACATGAAAGGTAATAATGGTTCCATGGATGGTGATCCAGCTGCCGCTTATCGTTATACCGAAGCAAGGCTTGCTAAAATTAGTAATGAACTTTTAAAAGATTTAGAAAAAGATACGGTTAAATGGGCTCCCAACTTTGATGATCGTCTTTTAGAACCCACGGTTTTACCTGCTAAATTTCCGAACCTTTTAGTAAATGGTACGATGGGTATAAGTGCCGGGTACGCTACGAATATACCGCCACATAATCTTGGCGAAATTATCGATGCTACGATTAAAAGAATTGATTCCCCTAATTGCCACTTAGATACTATTTTAGATATTGTTAAAGGACCTGATTTTCCAACTGGTGGTATTGTTATGGGTTCCGATGGAATTAAAGAAGCCTTTAAATGCGGAAGAGGAAGAGTTGTTGTTAAATCAAAATATGAAATCAAAAAAGAAAAAGGTAAAGAAAAAATAATTATTACCGAACTTCCATTTGAAGTTAATAAAGCCCAACTAGTTATGAAAATTGATGCTTTAAGAATTGATAAAAAACTTGAAGGAATTTCGGAAGTTCGTGATGAATCAGACAGGGAAGGTTTAAGAGTTGTTATCGATTTAAAAAGTGGAGCCAATAGTGATTTAATTATTAATTATTTACTTAAAAATACCGATTTACAAATATCTTATAACTATAATATGGTGGCTATTGTTAATAGGGCTCCCAAAACTTTAGGTATTTTAGAAATTTTAGATGCTTATATTGCCCATCAAAGAGAAGTTATTTTAAGAAGAACCGAGTTTGATTTAAAAACTAAGTTAAGAAGACTCGAAATAGTGGAAGGTCTTATTAATTGTATTTCAATATTAGATGAAGTTATTAAAGTTATTAGAAAAAGTAAAAATAAAAGTGATGCGGAAAATAACTTAGTTAAAGAATTTACTTTTACTTTAGAACAAGCGAAAGCTATTGTTAATTTACAATTATATCGTTTAACTAATACCGATGTGGTGGCTTTAGAAGAAGAAATGGCTTCTTTAAATAAACTAATCGAAGGCTTAAAAGCGATTTTAAGCGATGAAGAAGTCTTAAAGTATGTCATGAAAAAAGAATTAAAATTAGTTAAAAAAGAATATGCAACCGAAAGAAAAACGGAAATTGTCTCCGAAATTGAAGATATAAAAATTGATATGACGACGATGATACCAAAAGAAAATGTTATTGTCGTGGTAACTAATGAAGGATATGTCAAAAGAGTATCTTCGAAGTCTTATGCCTCAAGTGATAATGAAACAACTTTAAAACCAGGTGATTATGTTACGAATATTTTTGAAACTACAACCTTAGATAATTTAGTTTTATTTACAAGTTTAGGTAATTACCTATTTATACCTGTTCACAAAGTATTTGAAACTAAATGGAAAGAACTTGGTAAACATGTTAATAACCTAGTTAAAATGGAAGAAAATGAAAAAGTAATTGCTTCATTTATCTTAGAAAGTGATACTTATTTAACTTTATTTACGAAACTTGGTATGACAAAACAAATTTGTATGAAAGATTTAGTTGTTACGAGATTTAGTAAAGCTTTAACCGCTATAAAACTAAAAGATGGGGATGAACTTGTAAGTGTAACAAAGAGCCAAGATGAAGTTTTACTTGTCACGGAAAATGGTTATTACTTAAGATATGAAAATAAAGAGATACCAGTTGTTGGGTTAAAAGCAAGTGGGGTAAAAGCCATAAATTTAAGTAATGATACCTTAGTTAATGGTTTAACATTTAATCAAAATGCTGAATATTTAAGTGTATTTACCAAAAATAATACCGCTAAAAGGGTAAAATTAGAAGAATTAAAATCTTTAAGTAGAGCTAAAAAAGGTAATATGCTTTTAAAGAAAAATAAAACCGTTACTTATAATATTTTAAATGCTTATATAACAGGTAGTAGAGATATTATCTTAATTAAGAGTGATAGTGAAATAAAAGAAGTTAAATCAAGTGAAATACCAATTATGGATGTAAATAGTAATGGTAGTAGTATAACTAAAGGTCATATTGATAAATATGATTTAAAAAATGAGTTGCAAAAAATAACCGAGAAACTATCCGAGAAAGAAGAAGTTAAGGAAGTAAAAGAAGAAAAACAAGTCTCTTTTGCGGACTTTGCTAAAGACTTTAAAATTTAATAATTAAGAATATTCATCATATTATTTATTAGGTGATATGATGAGTAAAAAAGAAGAATTTAAAGAATTTTTAAGAACTAAACCTGAACTTACTGAGTATATCAGAAATAATGAAGTAACATTACAATCATTATATGAAATATATGATGTATATGGTTCTTCTGAAGAAGCGTGGAAGCCTTATGAAAGAAAAATAACCCCCAGTATTAATCCTGGTAAAATAACGGATATTATGAAAAATATTAATTTAGATGAAATTCAAAAACATATTAATACTGCTCAAAAAGCTTTAGGAGTAGTCGAAGATTTAACCGCTAAAGGAACAACTAATATAGAAAATGCTATTAAAGGTCCTGTTGAGCCTAGACCTTTAAATAAGTTTTTCGAGGATTAATATGGAATACTTTCTCCAACAAAAATTAAAAGAAGATAAAAAATTTAAAAGATATTTTGACGAAAACACTTGGGAAGTTAAATATTTAAATAGAGATCCAGCTTATTATAAAAAGTTCTTAAAAGATATGAAAGAAATGTATAAAGAAAGACCTACTGATAAATTAAATGAAGCTATTAATACAGTAGGAATTATTAGTTCAGTTATTGATACTTTAAAATAGCAATAGACAATTCTATTGTTATTTTTTAATGATTTAAAAGAAGTTTTTTGGTCGCAATTTGCGACCAAAAAAATAAATTAAGATGAAAAATAAAACTTGAGGTTTCAAATTGAAACCTCAAGTTAATGAATTCTAAATTTTAATTTGTAACAGATAATAAAAAAAATATAAAACATGATTTATAAGGTGAAATGGGACTTTGCGGGCAATTTTAATAAATATTTAATGTGAAATTTTGAGAAATTTTTTGACTAAAATAAACAATTTTAAATTAAAAAACAAAACTTGAGGTTTCAATTTGAAACCTCAAGTTGGAAATTAAATAAATACAATTTTATAGATAATTAAAACATTTCATAATTTCTAAGGTCCCAATTTGGGACCTTAAAAAAAGTTAATATGATAAATTGCGGTTCCAATTTGTGACCATAAAAGGCAAATAAGTTGTTATTCACAAAAATGTTACAAAAAGTTATTGACAAATATTAGTTCGTGTAATATACTTGATATATCAGTAACAATTAAAAATAAGTTCTAGATATTAATGCTTATATTTTATTAAGTTATTAATTTTTAAACTTGATGTCGAAAATTTCGACCTCAAGTTGAACAAAAAAGATAGGAGGAAAGATTGATGAATAATTTAGTTGTAAAAGAAAATGAAATAACTAGTAAAATTTACAATATAAGAGGAGTTCAAGTAATGCTTGATAGCGATTTAGCAGAATTATATCAATGTAAAAATGGAACTAAATCTATTAATTTGGCTGTAAGTAGAAATATAAATAAATTTCCAGAAAGATTTTGCTTTTTATTAACCCAAGAAGAAAAAGAAAATTTAAAGTTTCAAATTAAAAATCCAAGTTATATAAATGATAATTATGGAGGAAGAAGATATAATATAAGAGTTTTTACTGAGGAGGGAGTTGCAATGCTTGCTACGATTTTAAGAACAGAAGTTGCATCTCGAGTTAGTGTAGCTATTATGGGTGCTTTTGTTTTAATGAGAAAGTATATATCTAATGACTTAATGGAACAAAAGCATATAAATAATCAAGTGTATATTAATGCTGAAAATATAAGTAAAAATACAGAAGATATCAAAGTATTAAAAGAATCTTTTGATAGTTTTAAAGAAACCAAAAAAGTAAATGAAATCTATTTTAATGGTCAAATATATGATGCTTATTCTAAAATAGTAGATATTTTAAAAGAAGCTAAAGGAAGTATTGTTATAATAGATAATTATGCTGATAAAAGTATTTTAGATATGATAAGAGATATAAAAGTAAAAGTATTATTAATATGTAAAAGTAATGGATTATTAAAAAATATTGATATTGAAAAATATAATAAACAATATAATAATTTAGAAGTTAAATATAATGATACTTTTCATGATAGATATATAATACTAGATAATAAAATAATCTATCATTGTGGTTCATCTTTAAATCATTTAGGGAATAAAACTTTTAGTATTAATAAGTTAGAAGATGAATTTGTTATAAAAAGTTTAATAGACAACGTAAAAAGTATTAAATAACATATAATTATTTAACTATTGATTTCTTATATGGCTTTCTTTCATCAGTTCTATATAGTATATAGTCGATACTCGTGTCATAGTAGTCGGCTAATTTTTTTAATATGATAACTGGTATGTTAATCTTTTCTAATTCATATTTACTATAATTAGATTGGTCAACATTTAAGTATTTAGCCATATCTTTTTGATATAAATCTCTATCCTCTCTTAATTCTTTTAATCTATTCATAGTCTAGTACCACTTCATTTTGAAATTATACTATAGCAAAAATTTATAATTAAACTTATAGGTAAATTTTGCCTATCTCGACCTTTAATAAAAAATACCTATTATAATTAAAATTATAAAATATTATATCGGTATTTTAAACATAAGAGGTTTGATATGATAAAGGAAAGATTAAAAAAATTCTTAAATATAAAAGTAATATATCTAATAATATGTTTTTTTGTTATGGTCTTATTTATTTGTTTAAGAAATACTCATGCTTATTATAATTATGAGATGGAACCAGTACCTATATTTACTTCCAAAGTAGGAAATTTTTCTACACAAGACATAGAAGAATATTTGGAATCACAAGAAAATAGTGGTTTAGAAACACGAGAAAATATGCAAGTAAGAAATGATAGGTTAAGAAGATACCAAGGAAGTAGCGTAAATAATTATATTTGTTTTGGAACAAAAGATAAGAATGAGTGTATAGAAAATCAAGATAAATATATGTATCGTATAATAGGAATAGATACAAAAACCCAAGAATTAAAAATAATTAAAAAAGAGGCATTAGATATATCATATTCTTGGAATCGTTCATCTGATGTAACTTGGAATAATTCTTCTCTATATATTGGATTAAAAAAAAGTTATTTTCTAAAAAGTAGCGATTACTCTTATTTACAAGATAATAATTGGCTGATTGGAATTGCCGATTATGCATATGATTATGGCGACTTAATTAGTATTTCATCATATACTGGAACAACTTTGTTAGAAAATGAAAAGAAAAATTGGGGAGAAAATGTCGTTAATTCTAAGGTTAGTTTAATGTATTTAAGTGATTATTATTTAGCAATGGGAAATGATGCCAATTGTTATTCTGGAAGTAGTTGTAAAACTGGTAATTGGTTACATATAAGCAATAATGACACTAATTATCCAAGTGATTCAAGTGGTAATGAATGGACAATGTCAAGATATAATATTAATTATTCTTGGTATATATCGTCATCTGGTAATGTAAGTTATACGTCTGTTACCAATAAATATTTAATAAGACCTGTAATGTATTTAAGAAGTAATGTGAAGATAAACGGAAGTGGTACAGAAGAGAATCCCTTTATAATCGAAAAAACAGCATTATACAAAAGACCTAGTTCTACAACTGGAGACACATCAAGCATAAGTAAAACTTCAGACATAAATGTAATGTATTATATTGAAGACCATTTTAATCTCGGTCAATATATTTTATATAATATCCCACCATTAGATGTTAAAAATAATTATAAACTTGATAAAAGTAAAAGTAATTGTATACCTAAAGAAAGTAGTACAGTTAATTACCCGGATTATTATATAAATGATGATGGAAGAGTAACAATAAATGTTTCGGAAGATAAACCCTATCAAGTGGTGTGCAGAATATACTATAGTTTTAATTTAACACCATATGAAATAAAAGATGGAGATATAAGAATAACAACTTATATAGAATCAGAAACAGGAAGTATAGTTACAATAAAAAATAATAAAACATATATTGCAGATGGAAGAATACCTAAAGGATATACAATGTCTAGTTATGAATGTGATAATTTAGATAATGTTACAACAGATATAATATATGATGAAACAAAAGGATTTACATATACAACAACTGGTAAGAATACTTGTTATGCATACTTTGATAAGGTGAGTTAGGAGAATTAAAAATGAATAGAAAAGTATTAAATATATTAATAGTAATATTTACAATTGGAGTAGTATATGAATTATATAATTATGTAAAAGAATTAAATAATTCAAATAATAAAGTATTAGAAAATATTCAAATTGTAGAAAATTTAAAAGATAGTAAGCAAATCGCTATAAAAGTACAAAATGATAGTTTTGGGTGGGATGAAGATACCACAAGAATAAAATGGCCTGATAAAGATATATTTGAGTATTATGGAAGTGAATGTGAAGATGTAAATGGAAATCAAATAACACCAACAACAGATATATTACAATTTAATATAGAGGGAAATAAGGCAACAATTTCAACAGACAGAACAATCTATTGTACACTTAAATTTGCGAGAAAAAGTACAGTGTTAAAATTAATGAAGCAAACAACATCAGAACAATATTTAAAAACAGCATATGAAGGTGATGAACTCTTAAGATATGTAGGAACTCAAAGTGATGTAACAAGTAATAAAATAAATAACTTCATATGTTTTGGTACTGAAAATAAAGATATATGTTTAGCTGATAAAAATACATACATGTATAGAATAATAGGAATAACAACAGAAAATGTAAATACAAATTTAGGACTCGTAAAAGATCAATTAAAGATAATCAAAGCAACGTCAAGTAATGATAATCAAGGTTGGAGTACTTGTTATACTTGTACAAGTTGGGAGGGATCAAAAGTACTTGAATATTTAGAATCAACTTTTTTGACAGGTGCATCAGTAACTATTGGTGACAAAAGTATTATAAGTAATCCAAAATGGTATGTAGGCGGATCTACGGCGAGGGATGGTAGTTCAGAGGAAAAGCAAACGTTATCTAATAATAATCATAAAATAGGATTAATGTATCAAAGCGATTATATAAATGCAGGTCCAAATGAATATAAGAATTTAACAAACTGGTTATTTATAAGAAATGGCTTATCTACTTTTTCTGGCAAAGATTATGAATGGACTATGTCGAGGGGAATCGATAATGATGATGTATTTTTTGTGCGCTCAGAAGGGAGTCTAACTACTTCCTTACCTTTCGGTGGCAGTGTGGATGCTGTTCGTCCAGTCTTTTATCTAATATCCGAGATAAGCATATCAGGAGAAGGAACAGAAAGTAATCCATTTATAATATCGGATAGGATAGTTAGTTAATAAATTAATTAAATCAAGGTCCCAACTTGGGACCTTGAATAATTTTTATATAACTTAATTTTTTATTAAATAATCATTAATACCAAATTTTTCTTGCATTGGATCAAAGAATATATCAGTTCTTGGAGGTTTATAAGTTAAGATACCCATTATAATATAAATAACAAAAATAAAGATAATACTAACTATTTTTTCATTATTAATTGGGTTTAGTTTTAAAATAAAATAACCAATGATATTAACTA
>CANQBI010000002.1 GCA_947589435.1 uncultured Bacilli bacterium | reverse complement strand
TAGGCAAAAAAGTTAGAAAAAGTTTTCAACATTTTTTCTAACTTTTTATTTTCTTTATTTTTTACGGAAACTCAAATTTTTATACATATTTTTAATACTTTATTTATATATTTTGCTAATTCTTTTTAGTAAATAATTCATTTTATTTTAAAAAAAAGACTAAGAAATAAATGTTTCTTAGTCTAATAATTCTATTTACTATTTTTTTCATTAATTGCGGCTTGTGCAGCAGCAAGACGAGCAATAGGTACTCTAAATGGTGAACAAGATACATAATCTAAACCAACTTTATGACAGAATTCAATACTACTTGGTTCTCCTCCATGTTCGCCACAGATACCTAAATGAATGTCTGGTCTTACACTTCTTCCTTTTTCAGCTGCCATTTTAACTAAAGAACCAACACCAACTTGGTCAAGTTTGGCAAATGGATCAATTTCATAAATCTTATTTTGATAATAAGAATCTAAGAATTTAGCCGCATCATCTCTGGAGAAACCAAAGGTCATTTGCGTTAAATCGTTAGTACCAAATGAGAAGAATTCAGCTTCTTCGGCAATTTTATCTGCAGTTAAGGCCGCTCTTGGAATTTCAATCATGGTTCCAATATGGTATTCCATATCGCTATGCTTTTCTTTTTTGACTTCTTCAGCTACTTCGACAACTATATCTTTAACAAATTTTAACTCTTTTACTTCGCCAACTAATGGAATCATAATTTCTGGTTTAATATCATAACCATCTTCTTCTTTAACTTCAATCGCCGCTTCCATTAAGGCTCTTGTTTGCATCCGCGCAATTTCTGGGTAAGTAACTGCTAAACGACAGCCTCTATGCCCCATCATTGGGTTAAATTCGTGTAATTCCGTACATTTATTTTTAATTGTTTCTTCACTTACGCCCATATCTTTAGCAAGTTCTTTGATTTCTTCTTCCGTTGTTGGTAAGAATTCGTGTAGAGGTGGATCTAAATAACGAACGGTCATAGGTAGCCCTTTAAGTTCTTTATACATCGCTTTAAAGTCATTCTTTTGGAATGGAATAAGTTCATTTAAAGCGGCTTCTCTTTCTTCTTTCGTACTAGATAAAATCATTTTTCTTATCTTTGGAATTCTATCACTTTCAAAGAACATATGCTCCGTCCGACATAAACCAATACCTTCAGCCCCAAGTTCAATGGCTTTTTTAGTATCTCTTGGATTATCGGCATTAGTTCTAACTCCTAGACGACGATATTTATCGGCCCAAGCCATAATCCTGCCAAAATCACCAGCAACTTTAGCATCTTCAGTTTCCACATCGCCTTTATAAATTTTACCAGTGTTACCATCTAAAGAGATATAATCACCTTCTTTAAATGTATATCCTCCTAAACTAAATTCTTTCTTTTCTTCATTAATTTTAATGTCACCACAACCAGCAACACAGCAAGTTCCCATGCCTCTAGCGACAACAGCGGCATGACTAGTTCTACCACCACGAACAGTTAAGATACCTTGACTGGCTACCATGCCTTCGATATCTTCCGGAGTGGTTTCAAGTCTTACTAAGACAACTCTTTCGCCTTTACCATCTTTGCCAAGTTTTTTAGCATCTTCCGCACTAAATACTACTTTACCAGCAGCAGCTCCCGGAGATGCTGGTAGGGCTTCCCCAATACATTCCGCATTTTTTAGGGCATCAGCCACAAATGTTGGATGAAGTAATTGGTCTAAACTTTTCGCTTCGATTCTTAAAACAGCTTCACTTTCACTAATTTTACCTTCATCTACTAAGTCACAAGCAATTTTAATCGCCGCATAAGCAGTTCTTTTACCATTTCTTGTTTGTAAGAAATAAAGCTTACCATTTTCAATTGTAAATTCCATATCTTGCATATCGGCATAATGGTCTTCAAGTTTTTGAGCAAGACTCATAAATTCTTGATAACATTCAGGTAGGTCACTTTCTAGTTTGGTTATTGGTTCTGGTGTTCTTACACCCGCAACTACATCTTCACCTTGAGCATTAATTAAGTATTCACCATAAATACCTTTTTCACCAGTTGCAGGGTTTCTTGTAAATGCTACACCTGTTCCAGAAGTATTACCCATGTTACCAAAGACCATTCTTTGAACGTTTACGGCCGTACCCCAACTACTTGGAATATCATTCATTCTACGATATACTATAGCTCTTGGATTGTCCCACGAACGGAATACTGCTTTAACAGCTTCCATTAATTGAACATGAACATCTTGTGGGAATTCTTCCCCATTCATATGGTCACTATAAACTTTTTTAAATCTTTTAATTAATTCTTGTAAATCTTCGGTAGTTAACTCCGTATCGTAAGTAACTCCTCTTTCACTTTTTAATTCATCAATAATTTTTTCAAAGAATGATTTATTAACTTCCATAACGACATCAGAATACATTTGAATAAATCTTCTATATGAATCATAAGCAAAACGAGGATTATTGGTACTTTTCGCAAATCCTTCTACGGATACATCATTTAAACCTAAGTTTAAAATCGTATCCATCATTCCTGGCATACTAGCTCTAGCACCACTTCTTACAGATACTAATAATGGCATGTTTTCATCACCAAATTTTTTGCCTGTAATATCTTCTAGTTTTTTAATTGAAGCCAGTATTTCTTCTTCAATTTCCTTACTTATACTTTTACCATTTTCATAGTAAGCCGTACAAGCTTCCGTTGAAATTGTAAATCCTTCGGGAATAGGTAAACCTAAATTAGTCATTTCGGCTAAATTAGCCCCTTTTCCACCGAGGATATCTTTCATATCTTTATTACCTTCATTAAATAGGTAAACAAATTTTTTCATATTTTCCATTTTCCTCCTAATAAATATTTTATCATAGGTCTTAAATTAAAAAAAGAAAAGATTTTATGATTTAACATTTAACACTTATCTTTTCTTATTGGGATGACACTCTAAATAAACGCTTCTTAATCTTTCATTACTAACATGCGTATATATTTCCGTTGTATTTAAATTTTCATGGCCTAAAAGTTCTTGAACACTTCTAAGGTCTGCTCCTTCATCAAGTAAATGGGTGGCAAAGGTATGCCTTAATGTATGGGGTGAAAAATTATGATTAAGTCCGGACGTTAAAGATACTTTTTGAATAATGGCCTCAATACTTTGCCGACTTAATTTTCCCCCAACCTTATTGACAAAAAGATAAGGAATATCACCTTTCTTTAAATAAGTATTTCGAACACTCAAATATTTTTCTAATAAACACGCCGCAAAATCTCCAAAGTAGACAATCCGCTCTTTACTTCCTTTACCTTTAACTCTAATGGTATATTCATTCATATCTAAATTATTTAAGGTTATATCACTTAATTCGGATACTCTTAAACCAGTTGAATATAAAAGTTCAAAAATGCACTTATTTCTAATTTCATCAGGATTTTCTTCTTCCATTTTATCAAGCACTTGCGAAACTTCAGCTTCATTTAGAAAGTTTGGAAGTTTTTTTTCTAACTTCGGATTTCTAATTCTTCTAAAAATATTTTCTTCAAGTAACTTTACTTCTACTAAATAATTATAAAAACTTCTTAAAGCACTTAAATTACGCGATATACTTTTATTACTATATTTTAGATTATCTAAAAATTTTAAATAATTCATAATATCTTTTTTATCCACTTTTAAATAATCTAAATTAGAGCCTTTTAAAAAGTTATGATAGATATTTAAATCACTTTCATAATCAACAATAGTCATCTTAGAATAATTTAATTCTTTTTCTAAATATTCTAAAAATTTATTTTTAGCATCCTCTATTTTCATACTAAAATTATAGCACAAAAAAAAGAAAGTCGCTAGGCAACTTCCTCATACTTTCTTAAAGTTCTTTCTTTATCTAATATTTCAACTTCGCCATATTCATTTATTTGACTAATATTTTGTTTTCTTTTAGTCTCTAATTCATAAATGGTAAAATAGATTTCTCTAGCCCCAGAATAAGAAGATTCCGCAACTTCCTCAATAATGCCGAATAATCTATTTTTATCATTTTCTTTTAAAGCTTCTTTAAAACTATTTAATAATTTGCTAATTACACTAACATCAGTAAATAATTTTTCAATTATCTTTTTAAATTCACCATATAATTTATTACGGTCATTAATTTCTAATATTAAATCATTTTGGGAATAATCATTGATAGTTTTAACAGTATCTTTATAAGTTACCGGATATCTTTTAACTCTTTTTAAATTTTCGCCATGTTTTACATAACCATAAATCATTAAAGGATATTCACAAAATTCGGGTCTAGGCATATTACTATTTTTAATGGAATTTCTTATCTCTTCTTCCGTAAATCTACTGGTAAAATTATCAATTCCAATTAAAGTATTATCAACCTTTAAACCACTTTGTATACATAAGTCTAATTCTTGACATTCTACAGGATTAACATCTCCAATTTTTCTTTCTAAAACTAAACAATATATTATATCTTTCATCATTATTTCCCCCTTTTTCAAGGACATTTATTATAACACTAAGTATATAGCTATGTCAATATAGGCCAATTTTAAAACTTCACAAAAAAAGAACAGTTAAAATCCTAACTATTCCATTTATATTTAGTATATCTTCCCCCAGTTAATTTGATAATTTTCTTTTCTTTTAATAAAATACCTAAATTTCTTTCAATAGTTGTTTCGCTTAAATCAGGACATTTATTTATTATAAAGGCTTTATCAATAGGAATTAAACTTTCTTTAAATACATTTATTATTTTATCATATGCCGTTATTTTTTTATTATCAAAAACATTAACTCTACTATCGAGTTCTTTATAAGCATTTAATATAATTCCTAAATAATATTCTATAAAGTAAGAATAATCATTTTTATTATCATGCCAATTTATTGAACTTTTTTCTAAAACATCATAATAACTATCTTTAGTATCTTCAATTATTTTTTCAATACTTATATATTTGCCAATCATATAATTAGCTTTATATAACAAAAGTAAAGTTAATAATCTACTTATTCTTCCATTACCATCATTAAAGGGATGAATTGATAAAAAATCTAAAATAAAAATTGGTATCAATATAAGTATATCACAAGTTTCATTTGTAACAAGTTCATTATAATTTTGACATAAATATTCAACTGCAATTGGAGTTTCAACTGCAGACATAGGAGTAAATCTTATTTTCTTTTTTCCAGTTTTATCTGTTTCTTCTATATAATTTTGAGAATTTTTAAATTTTCCTCCATAAGAATAGCCAGTATATTTATATAAATCTCTATGTAATTGTAAAATAGTATTTTTATTAATATCAATATATCCGTAATTTTCATGAATTAAATTTAAAACATCTCTATAGCCCGCTATTTCTTCTTCATTTCTATTCTTTGGTTCTAATTTTTGAACCACTATTTCTTTAATTCTTTTATCTGTTGTGGATATACCTTCAATTTTATTTGAAGAAGAAGTACTTTCTATCTTAGCAACCTTCAGTAAGGTTTCTAAAGTATCCTTTTTAGTTGAAAGTAAATATTCTTCTTTACCTTTATATTCATGTATTTTACTTATTAAACTAATAATATTACTATTAGTTATGACTTTATCATAGACTTCTTTTAAATTAAAGTTACGCAATTGCCTCACCCTTTTCTTTATATGCACCATTATACCAAATAATGATGCAATTGACAATAGTAGCAATTAAAAAAGAAAGTCCTTTGACTTTCCTTAATTTCCTTTAACTTGACTCATTACTTCTTCAGCAAAGTTATCGTTTCTTTTTTCCATACCTTCGCCAACTTCATAACGAACCATTTTTAATACTTCTCCACCGTTTTTAGCTACGTAGTCTTTAACAGATACATCACCATCTTTAATGAATGGTTGTTCAACTAAACAAATTTCTTTATAGAATTTCTTAATTCTTCCTTCCACCATTTTTTCGGCTATGTCTGCAGGTTTTCCTTCATTCATAGCAAGTTCCTTTTGGATTTTTCTTTCGTTTTCTAAAACATCTTCAGGAACATCATTAATATTTAAATATAATGGTTTCATTGCAGCAGCTTGCATTGATACTTCTTTAGCTACTTCAGCGTTTGCTCCCTTTAAAACTGTAAGGGCCGCAATTCTTCCACCCATATGTAGGTAATCACCAAAGACTTCATCATCCCTTTTATTAACAATTTCAAATCTTCTTAAAGATAATTTTTCGCCAATTTTAGCTACCATAGAAATGATATAATCTTTAACTTTACCATTTTCAGTTTCAACTTCATTTGCTTCTTCTAAAGTTTTAGCATCACTCTTAAGTAAAGAAGTACCAATAACTTTAATCATATTAACGAATTCTTCATTCTTAGAAACAAAGTCTGTTTCACTATTTACTTCTAAGATAACGGCTTTATTGCCATCAATAAAGATATTAGCAAGACCTTCGGCAGCAATTCTAGATTCTTTTTTAGCACTTTTTGCAATACCTTTTTCTCTTAAGTAATTCATGGCTTCATCCATGTTACCATTACATTCACTTAAGGCTTTTTTACAATCCATCATTGGAGCTCCAGAAGTTTCTCTTAATTCTTTAACCATACTTGCGGTAATTTCCATAATATTTTCCCTCCTTTTTATTATTTTAAATTACTAATTAATTCATCTTTTTTCATTGAACTGTAACCTTTAATTCCAGCTTCTTTAGCCATAGTTTTTAATTCCGCTAAAGTTTTAGAATTTAAATCAACTTTTTCTTCTTTTACTTCCTTTTTAGGAGTATCTTCATGTTTTTCTTCTTTATTTTTGAATTCTTTTTTATCTTTATGTTTAAATTCTTTAACTGGTACTTCAGGTGCTAAATCATCTTTTTTAGATTTATCAAAATCACTAGTTTTAATTAAATCTTCCATTTTTTCTTCTTTAGCAGAACCTTTTTTATCTTCTTCTGTTACATAATCAACCATTTCTAGACCATTTGCTTCACAAATAGCGTTATTTAAGACACCAAGCATAACTTTAATAGAGCGAACAGCATCGTCATTTCCTGGGATAACATAATCTACATCATCAGGATCTCCATTAGTGTCTACTATACCAAATACCGGTATTTTTAATTTTCTTGCTTCTTTAACAGCATTGTATTCTTTCTTAGGATCTACAACAATTAACGCTTGTGGTAATTTATCCATATCTCTAATACCACTTAAAATACGATTTAATTTATCATATTCTTTTTTAAGACCAATAACTTCTTTTTTAGGTAATACTTCAAATTTACCTGAAGTTTCCATTTCTTCAATTTCTTCTAGTCTTTTAACTCTTTTTCTAATTGTTCTAAAGTTAGTAAGAGTTCCTCCTAACCATCTTTCCGTTACATAGTAAGATTTACTTCTAGTAGCTTCTTCTACACAAACTTCTTGAGCTTGTTTTTTAGTTCCCACAAATAAGAACTTTCCTCCATTAGTAGCAATTTCTTTTACTACATTGTAAGCATCCTCAAGTAATGCTTTGGTTTTTTGCAAGTCAATAATATATATATCTTCTCTTGCTGTAAAGATATATTCTTTCATTTTTGGATTCCATCTTTTAGTTTGATGTCCAAAATGAACTCCAGCTTCTAATAAATAACTCATAGAAACTACGGCCATAAATAATCACTCTTCCTTTCGTTTTCTCTTCTTAATATTTAATACCATTACCACTTATTATTAATAAGCACTAGGCGCAGGCTAAATATTAATGTATATTTGACTTAAATAGCCAATAGTATTTTATCAAATTATATGCATTAAAACAAGCGAAATTATCAAATTCTTAAAATAAAATTGAAAGTTCCCGCTTTTTTGAATGTGTATATTTTTTATTATCCTTGTGGTCCAGCAATACTTGTAATAATATATGGACTTTGTTCTGTACCAAAACCAGCAATAGGAACAGAGGCATCAAGGTAAAAAACGGGTCGTATATAAGTACCTACATCGCAATTTCGATCATCATTAAAAACTAATTGGCCATCATCATAATCAGAATCAGCAGATATTTCCCAATGATGGTATTCCACCATGTACGTATATGAGTTAGTATAACTACCATAATGTGTCTTGGTCAATTCTCTATAGTATTGACCAAGACTAACATTCGAATGTCCATGACTTAAATGTAACCAACTAGGAATAGGTTTTTGATACCAATAACATTTACTACCATAAGTTTTTACACCTGTTGGACAAGAATTAACATAATCACTAGCATACATTAAACCTGCTGAATATTGTTTTGATGTGCGAATTTTCGGTTGTGTTGTTGGAGGATCATTTTTTATATCTCCTTTATACCAATATTGAGTTGTTATTAAATTTTTTAATTTTTGATCTAAACTATTATAAAAAGACGTAACATTGTATAAAGTACCAATAGTTTGTTCCCAATCTAAATTTACTGGATCACCAGTATTAGCCCAAATATTTGATCCGCTTCTTGAATAATTTGCACGAATTATTTTCATTTGACCTTTTTTTAGACCTAAAGTATCATCATCTTTACTTACTATTCCAATTATTCTATAAAGATATTTATTTTTATTACCAGTGGAACTTACACATTCTTCTAGATTTGTTACTGCGCCAAAACAAAGAAAATTATTGTTAACTTCTGTATATGTACCAGCAAATCTGTATAGGCCATCTACATCATTTTCTGTAAATACTGTTACTCCGTTTCCACCTACGGCATTCTTAGGCAATACTTCAGCTGCTGGACGTCCTTTTGAAAAATACAAAGTACAGTATATAGTTTTTTTTGTGGTAATTGTTGCCATATTACTTAATTCATCAAATTGCACATACTGTCTAGTATTTTCTATGTTATTACCTGATGCATCTTCACATTTTGTTCCCGCATATGTATATTCTGTATAACTTGGCCATTTACTTCTATCTGGAGCTTCATGATAATCGTAATCATCATCATTTTGAATCATTATTGTTAGTGCTTTCTCCTTATCATTAAAAGCCTCTACTTGTTTAACATCTTCAAATACCTTATTAGAAACTCTTAAATCACAAAAATACTCATAACTTTCATAACACGATAATAATACCAAAGCAATTATTATAACTCTTAAATATACTTCTTTCTTCATTATTTCATCTCCTTAATTTGTTTTATTAAAATAGGCATAGCATAAATTTGGACCTTCAGTTTTAAAAGTAAACCCATTTGTAGTATTATAGTTAATTTCAGTTGCTATTTCTGTATTACTACAGTTTGAGCCATTATAAGTAAAACCAGTACTAGGTATAGTTTCGCTCATTATATAATGTTTGTCATTATAAATAATCATTCCTAAATCATCTTCTTTTAAAGCAAAAACTATAATATCTTCTTTTGTTAAATCTTTTTCATAATCGTAATAAATTCGACAAACAACTTGATTTGGTTTACTTTGACTTATTTTAACTGTTACTGTTCCGTCTTCAGAAATAGAATATACTTTATCATCAATCTTATCGTATGTTCCATTAACTGGTATACAATTGCTTTTTTTGTCACTAATAATATATCCTGATACCAATACAGGTGGACCATCCATGATAGTGTAATTTTTTGGATTTGTTATATCTTGAACATAAAACATTAAATTAACATCTGTTGGTTTATCTAAATTTGAGGTGTCACCTTTACCACTAAAGTTTCCTACCCTGCCTGTAAATATAGGAACTGGGGCCATCTCATAATTATAATAAGCATGGGTTCCTCTTAAAGTGATAATAACGGTTGCAAAAATAACAAGAACTATAATTGCTATTATTTCTTTTTTATACCTCACATTTTTTAATTTTTCTCTTATCAAACTATCACATCCTTTCATATGTTGCTAATACCGATATTAAATTGGACACATTCTATAGTACCTATTAGTATCTATTATTATAATAATATTTTAAATAGGAACTGTCAAGTACTATTTTAACTAATAGGTTCTATTTATATATTAAAATAGGTCTTGAAATGAGTGATAAAATGAGAATAGTTGCAAATGATTATGAACCAAAAGAAGTATTTAGAATGGTAAGAGAATATACAGGACTTACCCAAACTGAGTTGGCTAATGAATTAAACAGAAAAAGTTATCATGGCATTAAAAAAATTGAAAGTGGCTCTAATAGATTCTATTTTGAAACGTTAATGGATATTGCCAAAAAACATAATTTAAAAATAATTATTACCAACGAAAAAAAATAACAGATTTTTAACATTCTGTTATTTTTAATTTAATTTATTCATATATATTACTATTTTAATAAACCTTTATCTGAAGTATAAACATAGCCTCTATCTAACTTATAACTATCTCTATTTAAATAATAAATATAAGGGACTTTTTGACTATGAATTTCTTTTATTGTAACATCATCATTATAATCAATATATTCAATTATTTCTTCCCAATTATTAGTTAAATATATAACTTTTTCAATGGTTTTTTCTATTTCTTTTTCTGGATTATAACCATTATTTAAAATATAAGTTCTTAAATCTTCTGTTCTTCCCTTAGGTAAAGATTCTTTCTTTTTAACTAAAGAAAATTTTAAATCACCCATAATATTTTTATTAAATTCTTTAGGAAAATCAGAGGTAAAAATAATATCTTTTATCAAAGAAGAACTATCACGTCGCGCTGATAAATTATTCTCTGCCCCAACAATTTCTGTACCCAAGTCTTTAACTTTTTCACCCTTTTTATTTATCAAATATTTATGATATTCATACATATACTCATAAGGAGCAAACTCAGGAATCCTGTAATAGGAATTATCTGGTCTTTTAATAAATATATGTTCTTGAGAAATATAAGGACAAGGAGAAATACATTTTTCAGAAGAAGCAATGGCTAAACCGCCTTTAAATTGACCCATAAGAGCATAATTATTAGAGGATAAAGCAATATTTCCATATTCATCAAAATAAACATACAAATTAGATTGAGAAGACTCATAATCAGTATTAACTTTAGGAGAATTTACTAAACCCACTAATAAACCGTCATGAAAATCAGCATCAAGGTAATATAATTTCTTAGGTTCTAATTCTTTACCAGTTAATAGGGAAAACAAACTGTAACTATCGTCATGATTTTGAACTCTAATTAAATTTTCATTTAAAATGACAATATCTTTAAATTGAGTTGAACATGGGATTATTTCTGTACCCTCTTCATTTATAACGCCAATTTTATCAACAACATCACAAAAAAATTTATTAACATTTAAATCCTTTAATGTTACAACTGATAAACCACTTTTAAATGGAGTTATTTTACTATATTGTTTAATTCTACCCCCATCTTGAAACCATATTTTTATTTTTTCAATATTTTCTTCTAATAAATCCGGAGTACATAAAATAGGCATATCATTTAAACTAAACTGACTCTTAATTAAATTAACTCTTTTTATTTCTTCTAAACGCTTTTTTGAAATGTCACTATCTATTGCATCAACGAAACTATGTCTTTCAATATTTGGTAATTTCATCCAATCACTTCTTTCAAATAATTCCGTTATTATAGCAAAAAAAAGATGAAAAATCTATATTTTTCAACCAAACTATATTTAACTATTCTTCAATATGATGATAATTACTAAATTCACAACCGCAATAATCTTGGCGATACAAATTATATTCTTTAGATAATTCAATACTTTTTTTATAACCATCTTTTTTCTTAAAATCACTATATAACCATTTTACTTGGTATTTTCGTTCTAACTCTTCTCCTAGTTCATTTAAAACTTGGGCATTTTTATAAGGACTTACTGTTAAAGTAGTTCCAAAATAATCATAACCCTCACTTTTAGCTATCTCGGCACATTTTTCCAGTCTTAAATTATAACAAATGTGGCAACGATTGCCACCCTCTTTATCTTTTTCATGTCCCACAATTACTTCGCGATATTTCTCATTTTCATAATCAATATCCTTTAATTTTACATTTGGTAAATTTAGTTCTTTAATTAATCTTATTTGTTCGGCCTTTCTTTTCTCGTATTCACTTTTTGGTTCAATATTTGGATTATAATAAAGAACCGTAATATCAAAATAATCTTTTAAATAAGTAATAACATAACTAGAACAAGGACCACAACAACTATGTAAAAGGAGTTTAGGTCTTCCCTCTAAACTTTCAATAATGCTTTCTAATTTTTTATCATAATTAATTCTCTCATTCATTTGGCTGTTCTCCTTCTGGTGGATTTACTACTTCTTCTTCACATTTATTAAAGTGATTATTTTCACTATTACTATCTAAATATAAGCATCCTTTAACTTCGCCATTATTTTTATTAGCAATTACTTCATATATTTCTAAATAGTTATTAAATTTTTCAATATTAATCGTATTTATATAAACCGTATTACCATCATTCATCCGAAATAAAAATCTTTTATCATCAATAATTTTATCATTAATTTTGGAAGGACTATATTCTATTTCACTAACTTTACTTAATACTTCCGGATTAATTATTTTAAGTTTTTGCACAAATTCTTTATATATTTCATCAGGAACATAATTAATTAAAGTGGGAACTCCCAAGAAGGAATCTAAGTAATCTACTTCTCTTCCACTAGATAAAATAACTTTTTGGGTATTTAAATTATAGAATAAAATATTTTCTTCTTTAACGGTAATAGTCAATGTCCCAAAATAATTTTTATGAATTTTTACTTCACTAATTATTTCTGAATTAAGTAAAGTTTGTTTTATTTTCCTCCTGCTAACATTAAGGACGGATTTTCCTTTTAGGGGTAACATACTAATAATCTCATTATCTTTTAAATAAGTATTTCCTTTTATTTCAATATTTTTAATAGGTAAAGTCCATAAATAATAGAAAAACAAAAAAATGAGAAAAAGAAAGAATACGATTAAAATTATTCCTTTAAATTTTAATTTTCTTTTTTTCTTCTTGTTTTCCATAATTTTTTCACCATTCTATTACTATTTGTTCTAATTCTAAATTGACTTTAAATTCTGCATAAACTTTTTCTTTAATAACTTTTATTAAATCTTTAATATCTTTGCTAGTAGCATTTCCTAAATTTACAATAAAATTAGCATGTTTTTCCGATACTTGAGCCCCGCCAATAGTGTATCCTTTAAGGTGGGCATCCTGAATTAACTTACCCGCGGCATACCCTTCCGGATTTTTAAAAACACTTCCGGCATTTCTTTTATCCGTTGGTTGAGTTTTTAATCTTTTCTCTTGGCATATCTTTATTTCTTCTTCCATCTCTTCTTTTATACCTTTGGCTAATTCAAAAGTAGCTTCCAGCAATATTACTTTTCTTTCTTTAAAACTAGAATACCTGTGTCCTATTTTAATATCTTTTCGTTCAATTACTTTAAGTTCATTATCTTCTAAAACTAAAACGGAAAGTAAATAATCATATATTGATTTATCTTTATAAAATGAGGCATTACCATAAAGGGCTCCCCCTAAAGTACCAGGTATAGTTCCTAAAGTTTCTAAGCCTTTTAAATTATTATTAATAACTTCTCTTACAAGTTTTCCTAAAATAACACCACATTCCGCTTTAACCATATAATCATCAATGGTAATTTTATTTAAATTTTCTAAACTAATTATGACTCCTTCAAAATCATTATCGGGTAAAATCACATTAGATCCTTTGCCTAATAAATAGTAAGGCATACCCTCTTTATCTAAATAATTAATTAAATCCTTAACATGATTAATGGTATCCGGTTTAATTAAATACTTTGTTTTAACTTTAATACCATAAGTATTATAATTTTCTAAAGAGACATTTTCGAAAACTTCGCCATAATCACTTAACATCTTTTAAGTCCTCCTTAATATAGTTATAAATAACTTCACTACTGGAAATTGTTTTTTCACTTTTTAAATTATTTTTTATTTTATCATACTTTTCTTTGTTATTAAGTAAATCATTAACCATCGCAAGTAATGAATCGCTAGTTAAATCTTTTTCTTCTAACATTAAGGCTTCATTTTTATTAACTAAGGATAAAGCATTATAATATTGATGATTGTTGGCAACGTTTGGGGATGGAATTAAAATAGAAGGAATTTTGGCATCGACTATTTCACTTAAAACTCCAGCCCCAGCTCTACTGATAATTAAATCACAATTTTTAAAGAAGGATGAAAGATTATCTAAATAAGGAATGACTTTAACATTATTACTAAATTTATTTTTCTTAAATTCTTCATAAGAAGATTTACCTGTGATATATAAAACTTCATAATCTACACTAGAACATTGTTTTAAAAAATCAACCATTTTGGCATTTAGGGAAGTACTACCTAAAGAACCAGCGACCACTAAAACTAATTTTTTGTTTTTATTAAAACCTAAAGAAGTTTTGGGAATACTTTTAATACTTCCCGCATTTTCTCCAGAAGGATTACCACTGTAAACGATATTTATATTTTGGGGAAAATACTTAGAACTATCTTCGAAGGATGTAAATACGGCATTAACTCCGCGACTTAAAAATTTATTAGTTTTCCCGGGAATACTATTTTGTTCATGAATATAGCATTTAATCTTTAATTTTTTCGCGGCCATAATAACGGGCATGGTAACATAACCACCTACTCCAATTACCACATCAGGCCTAAATTCTTTAAAGATATCAATAACATCATAATAGGCCTTCATAACTAAATAACAATTTTTAAAATCTTTTAAAATATTTTTACTAAAGCCATAGATTTTAATACTTTTAAAAGGAATATTATGGGATGGCACAATTTCCGTTTCCATTCTGTTATGAGTTCCAATATATAAAACTTCTAAATCTTTTTCACGTTCCTTAAATTTATTTAAAATAGCTAGAGCGGGATAAATATGTCCTCCAGTTCCCCCAGCCGATATTACTAAGCGCATATAATCACCTACTTAAATTATACAATAAAAGAGATAAAATTAGTAGTTAAATGGTATTTACTTTACTTAATATTCCGTAATATAGTAAACATTTGGATATTTATAATTCGTATTTTCACTTAATAGGCCATAAGAAAAAATTTCTTTATCCTTTAAACTTTTAATTAAATTATCATTAAGTAAATTATTTAAAATACAGACAAAATCTAATTCTCTTAAGTTATCTTCGGTGTTTATTACATAATTTAAGATACCTACTTTATAAGTTCTATTTTTTATTAAACATTTATTAATTATGGCATTGGAAAAACTCATAACATAAATGTTTTGATAATTAAACTTTTTTAAAAGATTTAAAAACTTTGGAAAACTCATAATATTCTTGATTTCAATTAAAAATATCTTACTAGTTTTAATTTTTAAAATATCTTTAAGTCGCGGAATATATTTGGGAAGTTCATTAAATTTATATTCTCTTATTAATTTACCTTTTAAAGTAGGATTATGAAAGACAACAAACTCGTTATCGATAGTTTCTCTTATATCAAATTCAACTCCTAAGTATTTAGAATCATCTATTGCCATTTTGATTGCTTCATAAGTATTTTCTTTAATATCTTTGGAATATGCACCCCGATGTTTAATTAATTTAGCCAAAAAAATCACCTAGTAAAATATACTAGGTAATATTATTATTTAGAATTAGTTTTAATTAAATCATCATTCATAATAAATACTTTAATATCTTTTAGAGTATCATCTAAATCTTTAGAGGCACATCTAATATCTTTTTCAGGGCTAGAGATAAATACTCTTAAACTATTTTGTAAAGTTTTTAAAGTGTTTTTAAATAATTGTTCTTTTTCCGGAGTATCTAACTTTCCTCTTAATTCTTCAATATTCGCAAAACTATAAGGCTCCACGAGGATGCTGGCTACTTCTAAAGAAACATTTAAGATGATAAGTTCTGTATTCGTAAGCACATTAGTAACAAAAGTAGCGTGCATTTCATCATGAGCCATTAATAAAATACGGACACTTTCGATATTCTTTTGCATGGTCATTAAATCTTCATTAATTAAAACTTGATAAGCAAGTTTCTTTTTATAACCATGTAAAGATGTTAATAAATTGACGCCTTCTTCATAGTCTTCAGTAGAATATCTATTTTTATATTCCGCTAGATTTTTTAAATAAATATCATTATCTTCATGCATTTCGGTATATAAATTAAAAATAGTATCGACACTTTCACATAAAGATTTATTACTACTAATTAAATATAATTTTTTAAGTAAATTATCATCAATACTTAAGATAATTTTAATTTTACTATCGTGATATCCTAATCTTTTTAATCTTGTTTTTAAAGCAATTTTTTCTTTCTCTTTCATAAGTTTCCTCCTTAATGAAGAATATTATAAAGGAAAAATTTTAAGATTACAAGTCTTAAGTTTTCTTACTTCTTTTAAATATTAAAGCAAAAAAGAAAATAATTAAAAAGAATACTCCCAAAGACAATAATTGGACATTTAAAACATTTAATTCTTCATCTTTTCCTACCTCTAAACTATGCATATAGTTTTCTATTCCCGATACATCTTCTGAAGACTCTTTGGATACATAAAAAGTATATAAAACATCTTCATTAACATTATAAACATCTAAGGTAACAATGCTGTCTTTTTCATTTAACTCATTATTTTTAATTTCCACATAAGTATCTTCGGCTAGTTTATAAGAAAACTCTAAAGAAGTTACATCTTCTTTGACTTTAACGGTGTAACTATAAGTATATTCATTAAAAGGCAGTTCTAAATCCCCATTTAAAATTTTTAAATCATATATCATATTCATCCCTTAAATAGTTTGGGATGATAAAACTTTTTTATACTAGTTTAATTAAAATTTCATTCATCACATATAAATATGTGGGATTAATTTTTAAATAGCCATCAATATATAATAATTCTTTATTTTGCAGTAGTTTTTTTACCGGAAAAACATCAGCAATATTAACACCATATTTATCATAAAATTTTCTTATATTAATACCTTTAGTTTTTCTTAAACCTAAAATAACTTCATATTTCATGATAGCCATTTTATCTAAAAGTTCTTCTTTATCTCTTCTTTTCCCATTTAAATAATTAGTTAAACTTTTAGTATTATCGTAGCGAACCCCAAAAGTATAACCAGAAGCGCCACAGCCAAAGCCATAATATTCTAAATTATGCCAATAAACTAAGTTATGTTTCGATTCATACCCCTCTTTAGCATAATTAGATAGTTCATATTGCGTGTAACCATTTTTAGTTAAAGTTTTTTGAATTAATTCATACATTTCATAATCAAGTTCTTCTGGTATTTCTTTAACCTTATCAATACCTAGACAAGTATTATCTTGAATCATTAAACTATAAGTACTAATGTGCGGAACATCTAATTTTAAAAAGTATTTTAAATCTTCTTTTAAGTCTTTTAATTCTTCACCAGGAATTGCATAAATTAAATCGACATTGATATTAGTTATTCCCATATCTTTAATCATTTTTATTTTATTTTCTACTTCTTTAAAATCATTTTTTCTTTTTAAATAAGGGTAATTTTGGGCTAAAAAGCTTTCAATGCCTAGGCTTATTCTATTTACGCCATATCTTTTAAGTAAACTTATTAAGTCATTATTTATATCTTCAATATTACATTCAAAAGTAAATTCTTCTAATTTGTCTTTATTAAAGATATTTGTTAAATTTAAAACATATTCTATTTCTTCAAGTGAAAGAGCACTGGGAGTACCACCCCCAATGTAGATGGTTTTAATATCTTCGCCCATATAACTTTCTATTATTTCTTCCTTTAATTTAGGAAGATAGGCTTTAACCCAAGAAGAATTATAAATAACTTTGCAAAAATCACAATAAGGACAAATTTTATGACAAAAAGGAATATGAATATAAACACTACTAACTTCTTCCATTTTAATGTCCTTTAGTATAATGATTTAATTCTTCTTGAAATTCTGAATCTTCTATTTTATGAATATTTTCATGTAAAGTAGACTTAGGTATTCCACTTTTAGCCTCTAATTCTCTTAAAGATAGACCGTTTTTAATGTAATCTTCCCCCAACATTTTAGCAGTATCTTCATCTATAGTACTTTTTCTTTTTCCAACCATACCACCTTTTTTAACTCCGAGTAACATTATCTTTTGTTGAGCAAGGTCTAACTTTTGATGGAGAATCGCATCATACCCTTCTTTAGTATTATCTCTTACCACACTTAAATATTTTTTAATACTACTTTCGGATTTACCAAAATGTTTAGCGGCTTCCCTTATGGTATGCATATCTATTATATATTCGGCAACTTCTCTTATTTGTTCATTCATTTTTTATCATCCTCACTACTTAAAATACTTAAGAAGGCTTCGGCCGGAACTTCCACTCTTCCCACCATCTTCATTCTCTTTTTACCTTCTTTTTGGGCTTCGAGTAACTTTCTTTTTCTGGAAACATCGCCACCATAACACTTAGCTAAGACATTTTTCCGCATCGCACTGATATTTTCTCTTGCAATTACTTTAGAACCAATACTTGCTTGAATAGATACTTGAAACATTTGTCTTGGAATAACTGTTCTTAATTTTTCGGTGATACTTCTTCCCTTTTCATAAGCAAAATCTTTATGAATAATTAAAGATAGAGCATCAACTTTTTCCCCGTTTAGTAAAATATCCATTTTAACTAAATCACTTTCTTTATACCCAATTAAATCATAATCAAATGAAGCATAACCATTGGTTCTACTTTTAAGTTTATCATAAAAATCATAGACAACTTCCGCAAGAGGTAGTTCATAATGAATATTTACTCTGGTGTCATTAATATATTCAATACTTTTATAAATTCCTCTTTTATTTTGACAAAGTTCCATAATGCTCCCAATGTATGATGAGGGAGCAATAATACTGGTATATATATAAGGTTCCTCAATTTTAGCTAGTCTTTCCCTTGGAGGCATTTTATTCGGATTATCCACCATCACAACATCCCCATTTGTAAGGTAAGCCTCATATAAAACTGTCGGACTTGTTACCACAATATCTAAGTTAAATTCTCTTTCAAGTCTTGTTGTAATTATTTCCGAATGTAAAAGGCCTAAAAACCCAGTATGAAAACCAAAACCTAAGGCTTCACTGGTAACCGGTTCAAAAATAAGGGAAGCATCATTTAATTTTAATTTATTTAAAGCATCTTTTAACATTTCATATTTATTAGCTTCAACTGGATAAATACCGGAATAAACCATCGGTTTCATTGGTTTATATCCCTCAAGTGGTGTAGTGGCCTCTCTTTCTTTAGTGGTGATAGTATCTCCTACGTGAACACTTGAAATATCTTTAATCGCCGCACAAACATAACCAACTTCGCCACTTTTTAAAGATTTTAATTGTTCTTCTTTGGGAGTTTTAACACCGAGTTCCGTCACTTCAAAACTTTTATGGGTAGCCATCGTTTTAATTGTATCTTTTAATTTTATTTCCCCATCGACAACTTTAACTAATAAAACAACTCCTTTATAACTATCAAAATAAGAATCATATATTAAAGCCCTTGTTGGATTATTTAAGTTAATTTTAGGTTCCGGAATTCTATCTACTACGGCATCTAATAAGTCTTTAACGCCTTCGCCAGTTTTGCCACTACATAAGATGATTTCTTCTTCTTTAAAACCTAAAACATCATGTAATTCTTTAGAAACTTTAGGAATATCCGCATTAGGTAAATCTATTTTATTAATAACTGGAATTATGGTTAAATCATTTTGCATCGCTAAATATAAATTAGCAAGTGTTTGAGCCTCAATTCCTTGGGCCGCATCCACGACTAAAATGGCTCCTTCACAAGCCGCTAAACTTCTACTTACTTCATACGAAAAATCGACATGTCCGGGCGTATCTATTAAATTCAAAATATATTCTTTATCATCTTTTTGATATTTTAACTTAACTGTATTAAGTTTAATAGTTATGCCTCTTTCTCTTTCAATGTCCATACTATCTAACATTTGCTCTTTTAATTCTCTTTTAGAAACCGCACCGGTATATTCTAAAATCCGATCAGCAAGAGTACTCTTACCATGATCAATATGAGCAATAATGGAAAAATTTCGTATATTCTCTTCTTGCATATAAACACCACCAATATAATAACATAAAAAGCCCACAAAAAAAAGAAGTTAGTGCTATAAAAGATCACTATGACTTCCGGTATTAACTAACAATAAAACTAAATCATCACCTACATACTCATAGATTAATAACCAATCAGGTTCAATATGACATTCAAAACAATTTTTATATTTCTTACTTCTTTTTAATGGATGATTAAGATATTTAGGATCTAATTTTTCTTTAATTGATAACTTTTGAACAACCACTCTTAATTTTTCTAAATCTTTACCTTGTTTGGTAACTTTTTTTAAAGCACTTTTAAACTGTGATGAATAAACAACTTTATATTTATAAGGACTATTCGTCATCATCCGATAATAAGGCTTCCTTTAAATCTTCCCAATTATCGTATTTTGGATATTCATCAATGTGCTTTTTAATATATTTTACTTCTTTCATCATTTCTTTGATTTCTTTTTTAGTGAAAAATTTTTCAATGTCATCTTCATATTCTTCTTCGGCAGATACTTCAAAAGGTATTTTCTTTTTTAAGATGGTTTGCTTAATAGTCATATTAATAAGGCCACTTAAAGTTATACCTAATTTTTGCAGTATTTTGCCTACTTCTTCCTTGTCTTTAGTATTAATTTGAACACTTATGGTCGTTGTCATATTAGCCATAATTTCATCTCCTTACCAGATAAGAATACCATATTTGTACCCTAAAATCAACGATTTTATGTATTTTTTATATAATTTCTATATAATTATTATATGTTATTTAATTGATTTTATTCTTCTGAATTTCATATTTAAATTGACACAAACTTGACAATTTTAAGAAAAAGTGCTATAATTTACCCAGATATGAGGGGGATTATGATGAGGTACAGTTTAGTTGTATGTAATGGTAATCGTTTCCAAAAAGAACTAAAGGGATATAGTGATATACCTGGTTTTAAAACGAATGAAAAAACACTAGAAGGTATTACGGAATTTACAAGTAAATTTACCAGTTTAAATGCTTTAAAATACTGGCTTATGGACTCTGGTATAATAACACCATCTGATTGGTCAAAGAATTTAGCCATCGCCGAATTTGGTAATGGCCCCTATCCTTGTACCTTATTTTTTAATTTAACATTTGCGGAAGATAGAATTTTCTTAAATAGAGATTATTTAGTTAAATATTATCAAAATCATATTGAAGATGCTAAATTTATGAAAGAATTTTATTATCAGTTTCATAATAACAACTGGGGTAATCCCTTATTTAGAAAAGTCTACTTAGAACTAGAACATCAAAGTACTTTAGATAAAGATTTAAAAAAGAGAGCTCTTTTAGAAATGCAAAGATTTATCTATGAATATTCATCATATCATAATCGAATTAAAGGCTACTTTGGAACAGACTTTAAAAGAATAAAATTACTCGCAGGTTTGGCAATCAATTATGAAAACAGAACTAATCCAAAGCGAAAGGTTAAACATAGTTTTAATGGTGAAGATATTAAATTAGAATTACAAAACTTATATGCTCTTTTAAGGGATAATCCAACTGAAGAAGAAAAAGAAGCATACACATCTAGAATAAAAGATATTAAAGAAGAATTAGCCACAACCCAAAGACTTAATATGGAAGCAGTGGCAACCAAAAGATTTAAGAAAGCAAGAAAAGATCCTTATGCTAAATAGAAAGGAATAAATTATGAAGTTACCAGATTTAAAAATATTAGATGAAAAAAATAAAACCTTAAGAAAAATAAGTAATGAAGTTACATTTCCTTTATCTAAAGAAGATAAAAAGACTATCGAAGATATAATTACTTATCTTACTATGAGTCAAATTGAAGAATATTCTGAAAAATATGATTTAAGACCAGGTATGGGACTGGCTTTTATTCAACTAGGTATTCCTAAAAATATTTTTGTTATCGTGGAAGAAGTCGATAAAGGTGAGTTTGAAAACTATATTATTATTAATCCTAAAATGCTTAGTCATAGTGAAGAATTAATCTATGTTGGTGAAGGTGAAGGCTGTTTATCAGTTAATAGAGAGGTTTGTGGTATTGTTCCAAGATATGCAAGAATGCGAGTTCAATATCAAGATATGGAAGGAAACACTAAAGAAATAAGAGTAAGAGAAGATATTTCAGTAGCCTTCCAACATGAAATGGACCATTTAAATGGGATATTATTTGTGGATAAGATAGATCCTAAAAATCCGTTTAAAGATAAAGAAAAAATGCGAGAAATTTAAGTTATCTCGCATTTTTATTTTAACTTAATAATTTATTTAATTCTTCTTTTTCATCTGCTAATTTTTGTTTTTCTTTTTCCACTAAATCTTTTGGAGCTTTACTGACAAAATTAGCATTATTAAGTAAATTCTCTCTTTTTTCGATTGATACTTTTAATTCATTAATTTGTTTTTCTTTTAATCTTAAATCATCTTCCGTAATTTCTTTTTCATAATAGATAATTGCTTCATAATTTTTAGTATTTACTTTAAAGGCCGTTATATCTTTATCTTCATTTATTATTTTACCTTCTAACTTTAAGATTTTATTAACTAAGATTTCATTAAAGTTCAATTTAACTTCATAACTTGGTAAAATATTATTTTCTTTAATAGTTGTTCTAAAGTTTTTGATAAATTCAATTATTTCATCTACTTCTATCTCACTATCCGGAAATATTTGTTTTTTATCATAGACAGGATAAGAACTAATCATAATATTTTCCTCTTTAATTGGCAGATAATCATAAATGACACTAGTTACATAAGGCATAAATGGATGTAACATTTTTAAAATACAAGTTAAAGTATAAAGTAAGGTACTCTTGGTACCAACAGTATCAATACTAAACTTCGCCATTTCAATATAGTTATCACAGAAATCATTCCAAATAAAGGAATAAATGGCGGTATTAACATTATTGAATTCAAACTTCTCCATCGCTTTCGTAACATCTTTAATCGTCTGATTTAATTTAGTTAAAATCCATTCATCGTGTTTTTGTAAATTAGTTAAATCTACTTCTTTAACACTTTCAATATTCATGAGTACAAAACGAGAAGCATTCCAAAGTTTATTGATAAAGTTCCAAGTGGATTTTAACTTTTCTTCATCGAATCTTAAGTCCATACCTGGGGCCGTTGAGGTTGTTAAGTAATATCTTAAAGCATCGGCGCCATAAGTTTCAATCATATCCATTGGGTCTACCCCATTTCCTAAAGACTTACTCATTTTTCTACCAAGTTTGTCTCTTATAAGACCATGAATTAAACATTTTTCAAATGGTCTTTGGTCCGTAAACTCTAAAGATTCAAAAGTCATCCGGCAAACCCAGAAGAAAATAATATCGTAACCCGTAACTAAAACATCGGTTGGAAAATATCTTTTATAAAGGTCTGTTTCATCTGGCCAACCCATTGTCGCAAATGGCCATAAAGCAGATGAAAACCAAGTATCTAGAACATCTTCATCTTGATGCCAACCTTCACCCGTCGGTGCGTCATACCCTACATACACTTCATCATCTTTATACCAAGCGGGAATTCTATGTCCCCACCAAAGTTGCCGAGATATACACCAATCGTGGCAATCACTCATCCAATTATTCATAATTTTTTCAAAACGAGGAGGAATAAAATTAACTTTAGTATCTTTATTTTTTTGATTTTCCACTACTCTTTTGGATAGTTCATCCATTTTAACAAACCATTGCTTTGATAAATATGGTTCCACCATGGCATCTGTTCTTTCCGAATGTCCCACACTATGGGTAATTTCTTCAATTTTTATTAAGATACCCTCTTTTTCTAAATCTTTAACTAAGGCCTCTCTTGCTGCAAAACGGTCCATTCCTTCATATTTACCCGCATATTCATTCATCGTACCATCTTCATTTAAGACTTTTATTCTCTCTAAATTATGTCTAAGTCCTACTTCATAGTCATTGGGGTCATGCGCGGGCGTAATTTTAACAACACCTGTTCCAAATTCAGGGTCCGCGTGTTCATCCCCAATAATCGGAATTAACTTACCTACAACTGGTAAGATAACATTTTTACCAATTAAATCTTTATATCTTTCATCTTCGGGATTTACGGCCACTGCCGTATCTCCAAATAAAGTTTCTGGTCTTGTTGTAGCTACTTCTAAAAAGTCAGTGGTACCTTCAATAAAATATTTTAAATGATAGAAAGCTCCTTTAACATCTTTATAGATAACTTCTTCATTAGATAAGGCGGTCTTCGCTACCGGGTCCCAGTTAATAATCTTTTCCCCTTGATAAATTAATCCTTTATTATAAAGATTAACAAAAACATATTTAACGGCCTTTTCTAGTCCTTCATCAAGGGTAAATCTTTCTTTAGTTAAATCAACCGAAAGACCTAGTTTGGCCCATTGTTTATGAATAATATCTTTATGCTCGTCTGTCCATTTAAAACATTCTTTTAAAAATTCTTCTCTTCCAAGTTCATACTTATTGATACCTTTTTCTTTTAACCGATGAACTACCTTAGCTTCAGTCGCAATGGCGGCATGGTCCATTCCCGGAAGCCACAAAGTATCATAACCTTGCATTCTTTTAAAACGAATAATAATATCTTGTAAAGCCGTATCCCAAGCATGTCCTAAATGAAGTTTTCCTGTAACATTAGGTGGGGGAATAACAATAGCGTATGGCTTTTTTGAGGTATCCCCACATTCAAAATAATGTGACTCTAGCCAATTATCATAAACTCCTTTCTCTACTTCTAAATGATTATACTTTTTTTCTAACATAAACTTTCCTCCAAAAGAAAAAGGCTATACCAAAGGGCGAAATTACCGCGGTACCACCTTTATTTTTTCTTTAAATTATAACGCATTTCTGCTTTTATACTCCATTGCAACAAATATATTCTTCTTTTATTAGTTTGCACCATCCACTAACTCTCTTTAAAAGAAATCCTATATCCCTCAACTTCTTCATATAAACTTCTTTAATTTTATCAAAATTATTTTTAAACATCAAGAGTATCAATCACATTTTCCCCAATTTTAATGATTATTTTGTTATTCTCTATTTCGGTATTTAACTTACCACTGGAAACATTATAACTCTTTAAATAACCATTACTAATATCTTTATAAATATATAACATATTATTACTAATAATTAAAAGATAATCTTTAACTAACCCATAATCATTGATATTATAATCAATTAAATATTCATTTTTATCATAGTTATAAATATGATAACTACTTCCTTTAGTAACAATTAATTTATCATTGAAATCAACTATTTTGCTATCAAACTCCGAAGACTTTTTTTCATTATCTTTACTTACTAAATACCATTTATTATTTTTAGATACAATAAACATATCGGTATTTAAAGAGCCATCTTCATTTAAATTATCTCTTAATCCCACAAAACTATATTCAAAAGGTAAAACGCTATTAATGTTTTCCGAAACACTGATAGCTCCCCATAAATTATCTTGATTTTGTAAAATATAAGTATTATCAAAAACTTTGGTATTATAAGTTTTTACTTGTTTATAACTTTGTAAAACTTTACCATAATCTAAACTATAAAGATTAGTTAAAGCCCCATCTTTAATAAAAACATAATTATTATTTATAACTTCACTCTTTTTTAGATTACCATCTTTATAATAATTAATATCTTCATCATCAATAACATATTCGGCATAATCACAAGAAGTGGTATTACAATGATATGTATTAATTAAATCATTACCTTCATAAAACCACAGCATCTCTTTATAATAAAAATCATGTCCCGGATTTTTATCAAAAGGGTTTTCTTTTTCTTTTAAGAAGTATGACGCAATTGTTAAAGGAACAAAAATTATTAAAAGAGCAATAATGGTCGCCAGGACAGTCTTTTTATTAATCATAACGACTATATCCTTCTAAATCATATTTGTATTCTTCATCATCAATGGTGATAACAAAACCTTTTTCATCAAATTTAATTTCATATTTATTATCTTTAACATCTAAATCACTATTTAAAATACCTAAAGCACTACTATATTTATAGACATTTAAACTATTGTTATTAATACCTACATAGTATTTATCATATAAATCAATATAATCAAATTCATTACTTATCTTTTTAAAATTACTATCATAGACACTATAAGAGTCTTCTTTATTAACCATTAAATAATGTTTATTATTATTTTTTATTTCTTTATATTTAAATTCCACTTTCCCTTTAACATTATTATCCGTTATTTCAATAACCCCATAGTTGCCGGAGTTTTCTCCAGTCGCACTTTTCGCAATAACATAGGTGGATGTCGTATCAATTTGTTTAATATCTAAATCCATATCAGTATCATTTACAAAGATAATATCACTATAAGTTCCTTTATTCTTTTTGGTCTTTAAATCATATAAATAGATTTTGGCATCCGTATTGGATAAATTATCATATATAAAGACATAGTTGTTGTTATATATACCACTATACTTATTATCTTTAGTATAGATTGTACACCTGTCTAATATAGCATTATCTTTTAACTCATTTTTATTAACACATTTATAAGTACTTAATAAATCTTGTTTTTCATCATCTTTATAGAAGTATAAAGTACCATCAAAATAACTCATATAAGAAGTTGTGCCACTTACTTTGCCTTCATTTAGATTAATGGTCTCACTACTGCTTCCTAAATTAACTAAAACTTCATTTCCATTAACAGTTATTTCATAAGCCACTTTTGTTTCTTTTAAATTATTATCTTTATCATAGATATACTTTTTAACATAATCACTACTCGTAAGTCTAATTCCTTCTTCATATAATTTTTGTAAATCATTATTTACTAAATATAAATGACCTTTACTAACTAAAGAAATAATACCATCATGTAAGCCAATATAATCATAATCTTCTAAAAGTTTCGTGCCATCTAAAGCATATAAAATATATTTACTATTTTCTTTGCTGACAACATAACTATCAGAAGCACTCGCAATAACTCCTTTAATATTACCACTTAACTTTTTAGAAGCACTATCAATAATGTAAGAAGTATCTTTATCTTTAGCGACTAAATAAAGGTAATTACCATTAACAATGGCTAAATTATCATAAGATGGTCTAATTAAATAATTAACACCTTCGCCGGTTATTTCAATTAAACCATAACGGTCAGATTCATCAGATATGACAATTACATCTCTACTCGTTAAATATTCTTTAAAATTATGAACCATTAAAGCTTTATCTTTTCCTTTAATATCATATAAGAATACCTCTTCCCCATCTTTCACAAAAACATAATTATCTAAATATATTTTACTAGGTTTAATGATTTCTTCACCAAGTTCATTAACATTCATTATTCTTTCGATTTCATCACCTGTATAATCACTTTTAGCCACTAGACATTGTTCACTATCTTTGACATTACATTCGTATCTACCTAACTCTACTTCGTTACGGTCTAAGAATATTAAATTACCATCTTCATAACGATAGTTATCTTTTTCCACTATAACGGGATCTTTTTCTTCTTCCTCTGGCTTACTTCCTTTAAAGACCACAAAATAAATAATTACCCCCGCAATAGCCAGTAAAATTAAACCAATACCTATAACAATTCCTAATCTTTGCCATTTATTTAAATTATTCCAAAAATCTTTTAAACTCTTTTTCTTCTTTTTATGAGGCTTTTCTTTAGGTATTTCTTCAAGTAATTCTTCTTTTTTTTCTTCTTCCGTTTCACTTTCTAATTCAATTATCTCATTATCATAATTAAAGTCGTTCATAATACTCTCCTTATTATATAGTGATTATATCATAAATTTTCTTATATTAAAAGAAAAAGGCAAATATTTCTATCTGCCCCAAGAATTTATTTAAAATGTTACATATACCGAATATATATTTCACATAATATGGTATTAAATCTAATACCATATTACAATATATATTAAACTAGACATTATAAATATAAAATATATTTAGTTTTTTATCTACCCTTTTGCTTAAATTTACCTATGTATCGTTAACTTTTAGATATGTAAAGGGTCAATATCGATTTCTAAATTAACATCTTTATCATTCAAATAAATATTATCTAAGTATTTTAAAACACTCATTAATTTTTCATCATAGCGGTATTTAATAACGATTTGAAAACGATATGTATTATTAAATTTAAATAAACTAGCCGTCGTTGGCCCTAAAACAATGGATGATGGAGAAATACTTTTTCTTAAGTAGTTGGCTATCTTGGTGGCATTTTCTAAAGACTTATCATAATCTTTCGCAATAATCTTTAAACTTACTAAATAATAATATGGAGGATATTTTAAAATTTTCCTAATATTCATTTCATAATTAAAGAATTTATTAAAATTATTTTCTTTAACACAATTTAAGACATAATTATCGGGATTATAAGTTTGCAAGATGACTTCACCAGCTAAATTACTTCTTCCGGCTCTTCCACTTGCTTGATATAAAAGAGAAAATGTTCTTTCGTTACTGCGAAAATCGGGAATATTTAAAGAACTATCCGCATTAATAATACCCACTAAAGTAACATAAGGAAAATCAAAACCTTTACTAATCATTTGGGTGCCAAGTAAAATATCATATTCATGATTTTTAAAACTTTCAATAATTTTTTCATGAGAACCTTTCTTGCTCGTGGTATCTTGATCCATGCGAATAATTTTAGCCTCCGGAATTATTTTTTGTAATTCTTCCATGACTTTTTCGGTACCTAAACCTAAATAATTTAGGGCATCTTCATGACAATTAGGACAAACACTATCTTTGGAAATACTATACCCGCAATAATGGCATCTTAAATTATTTGTGGATTTATGATAAGTTAGGGTAATATCACAGTTAGGACATTTATAAGTATAACCACAGTTAGAACAAGTAATTGTTGTACTATAACCTCTTCTATTAAGTAAAATCATGGCTTGTTCATGGGCACTAATTCGCATTTTTAATTTAGTAATTAATTCATCACTAAAAATAAAATTCTTTTTTTTGACTTCTTCAAGCATATCGACAATAGTTACTTGAGGAAGAGTCCCAAAACCTGCTCTTTTCGTAAGTTTTAAATGACTATATACTCCTTTTAAGGCTCTTGCTTTACTTTCTAAAGTTGGAGTCGCACTTCCTAAAACTAAAGGGGCCTTGTGATATTTACATCTCACCATGGCAATATCTTTAGCATTATATCTCGGCATATTATCTTGTTTAAAAGTATCACTATGCTCTTCATCAATAATAATAATCCCAATATTTTCTAAAGGGGCAAATATGGCGGAACGTGTACCCACAACTAAAGAGACTTCCCCTCGGATAATCTTTAAATATTCATCATATTTTTCCCCATTTGATAAGGCACTGTGTAATATTGCTACCCTGCTTCCAAACCACTCATAAAAACGATTTACTAATGCGACAGTTAAACTAATTTCTGGCACTAACATAATCGCCGTCTTCCCTTTATTTAAAGTATCCTCAATTAAGTTTAAATAAACTTCGGTTTTACCACTTCCCGTAATTCCCTCCAGTAAAAAGGTTTTAAATTCATTGGTATTTTTAACCGTTTCAAATACTTTTTGTTGTTCCACATTTAAAGGATGTTTAACTAATCCTTCTAAATTACTTTTATTAATCCTGTATTCTTGTTCTTTTACTTCTTTAATTAATTCTTTTTCTTTTAAAGCTTTAACGGTATAAGAATCATAATCTTTTTTTAAGACTTTTTCTTCTTTTAATAATGTATTTAAAAGAATAGTTTGTTTATTTTCTTTACCATAACTTACTAAATAATCTAATACCTCTTTTTTCGTTTTATTAAGCATTAAATAAGTTTTATAAAAATTATAATTAGTATCATTATCTTTTATTTTTAAGGAACTCGGAAGCATAGTTTGATAAGCACTTATCTTAGGACATAAAGTTTTTTCTTCTAAATAAAGACCTAAACGCATTAATTCATCATTTAGTTTGAGTTCCGGGTCGACTACTTCCACGATTTCTTTTAATTCATAATCACTATTAAAGGTGTCTGTTATTTTCATCACAAAACCATTAATTGTTTTACTACCAAAAGGAACCTTTACTTTCATTCCAGCTTGTAAAGTATTTCGCATCTTAAGAGGAACTTCATAAGTAAAATATTTATCAATTTTTTTCGTTGGGTATTCAATTAAAACTTCCGCATACATAAAAAGTCCTCCTTATATAAATTATAAAATAAATGAAATAAAAAAGAAAGTATTTAACTTTCTATTCGGCAATCGGATGAACACCATAACCGGCAATTCCAACTTGACCATCGGCATAACCTACACGACCATCCATAGTCAGTATTACCCATTGATGCGTCCACTGATTCTCATTAGCATGGGTCCAACTATAACCCATTTCTTCTAAGACCATTCCTAAGGCTCTAGTTGTTCCGGCACAAGAAGACTCTCCTTTAATAAAAACTCCATAAGCTGTTCTATAATCAACGCCACTTTCTTTATGAACTCCTTTTTGATAGTATTCACTTACCCTTTCAGCGGCCTTAGTTACTTTTTCTAAGTCCGTACTTCCTGTTATGCTTCTGGCTATTTCTCTCGCAATTACCCGAGCTTGAGCTTCTTTTTCTTTGGCGGTTAATTCCCCACTTGGTTTAGTTTGATTATTATTGTTATTATTACTACTATTACTATTATTGTTATTGCTTTGATTACTATTATTAGTATTTGATTTACTTGTGGTTTTATTTTTAACTGTTACTTTAAATGTACCTTCCACTACATTACCATTTTGATCTGTTGCTTTAACCAATACTTCATAAGTTCCCGCTTTTTTGGTATCTACACTTCCTTCAACTGTAAAAGATACCTCACCTTCTTTTTCATCGGTGGCTGTTATTCCTTCTTCTAAGTTAATTGAATCTCCCACATAAATAGTTTTATCACTTAAGCCATTTATAACGGGATAAATTGTATCTTTAACTAAAATGGTATACTCTTTAGAACTTATTATATCTTCATGATGATTTTTATAATTATAATCCGTTTCTAAAATTATTTTTAATTTGTTTTCTCCCACTAAAGAGAATGTAATATCTTCACTACCCTCTAGTAAAACGTTGTTATATTCTAAAGAAATGCTGGTATTTTTAGATATTTTTTCTCTATCTATAAAAGTATCAATTAAATCATTATAAGTAATCGTATCTAAATATTCTTTTTCTAAATCTTTACCTAAAAAAGATGAATTATTAGTTTCTTTAATTAAAGTAATCTCTCTATTAATAATATTTTTATCTTTTCTATTTAGAGCATAATTAATCCCAAATATTAAACTTATAATAACTAGAATAATAATTATAATGATTAACCAAATTAAATTCTTTTTATTCTTCATATCCCACCTACTACTATTATTCATTTTATTACAAAATTTATGTAAATTAAAGATAAATTCAAAAAAAATTAACTATGTTTCCATAATTAATTTTCAGGTGTCGTAAATTCTTTTAACTCCCCATCACTTGATAATATTTTATTAACTTTTTCGGTCGCATTATTAAGTTTTTCACTACAATCTTTAGCAAGTTCCATTGCCTCCGTATATTTAATAATGGCATCTTCTAAAGGAACATTACCAGCTTCTAATTCTTTAACTAAATCTTCTAAATCTTTTAAATTGCTTTCAAATGTTTTTTCGGCAACTTTTGATTTTTCTTTCTTTTCTTCTTTCACTATTATCCTCCTATCTTCCTCTTCTTATATTTGAACCCATTTCTAATGTTGGTTCTTCATCAATATTACTAACATTTAACCATGTAGCATAAGGCATCGCCGCATTACTTTTATTTCTTTTAATATCTTTAAGAGTCGAAAATAAACATAATATTAAATTTTCAATATCAAGTTTTACTAAACCAAGTTTGGTAAGTCTTTCATTTACTATATTTAAAGATTCTTCGACTTCTTTACATCTTTCATCACTTTTAGTGTAATCCTTCATTAGTTCTTCATATTCGGGACTTGTAACATCTTTAATTTCGATATTATCAATTTCTTTTAAATCTTTTTTATGTCTTACAAAGGTAGCAACAAGACTTGCTACCGTTACAACTGGACAAACAATACCACTGAAAGCTAAAGTAAATTCGGGATTTTGCATAACTCTTCCGCCAATAGCGCCGACTAAAATCATTGAAAGTCCTGCTAAAATTAAATTAATAAAATTTTTATGATAAGTTCTATTAGCAAATTCTTTCATGTTGTTAAGTTCATCCCATTTTTCATGGAACAAACTAGATCTTTTAATGGTTAATTCTTTATGAAAGTCATCTCTTTCTTGACCATCTCTTTCTTTTTCAATTTTTAAATAATCTTTCGCATTTTCCAAATACGCATATTCTGTTTTTATTTCATCATATTTTGCTAAGTATTCTTTTAACATTTCTTTATTCATTATTTCTTACCTCCAAAACTTCACTAGTAACTTCCCCTTTATAAAACTTAATTGTTATTTTATCTTTTACTTTTAACTTACTTGTATCCTTAATTACTTTATCATCCTTTTTAACTAAAGAATAACCATTACTTAAAATATTTAAAGGATTAACGAGTTTTAAAGTGGTAATCATATTATCTAAATAATTATGTTTTTTAATTAAATATTTATCCATCAAATTATTTAGATTAGTTCTTAAACTTTTTAAAATATTTTCACTTGTATTAATTAAAGCCATGGGACTTACAAACTGTAATCTGTTTAAATTTCTTTCTAATAAGACTTTTTTATTATCCATATAATAAGTCATATTCTTTTGTAAATCATCTAAAAGTTTATCTAATTTTTGTTCTTTTATTTCATATAAACTCATCGGATTTTTTAAAATAAAAGAATTTTTTAAATTATATAAAGATATAAACTTGGTATTAACTAAATTTTTAATATTTTTATTAAGTCTTAATTTATATTGATTAATTAAATTATTAATATCTAAGATGGTAGGTACTGCCATTTCGGCTGCTCCGGTTGGAGTTGGCGCTCTTAGGTCCGCGACAAAATCGGCAATGGTAAAGTCCGGTTCATGTCCGACAGCACTTATAATTGGCGTTTTCGCATTATAAATGGCTCTAGCGACAATTTCTTCATTGAAAGCCCATAAGTCTTCAATAGATCCGCCACCTCTTCCAACAATTAGAACATCACATCCAAAGTTATCAGCAACTTCAATTTGTTTTACGATATTCGGCGCCGCATCTTTTCCCTGGACAAGGGATGGGAATAATATGGCTTCACATAAAGGATATCTTCTTTTAATGGTGCTCATAATATCTCTTACGGCAGCTCCTGTATCGGCCGTAACAATGCCTATTCTTTCCGGGTATTTGGGAATTGGTTTTTTATGGTCTTTATTAAATAATCCTTCTTTAAGTAATTTCTCTTTTAACTTTTCATATTCTAAGTACAAATTACCTAAACCATCAAGTTCCATGGAATCAACATATATTTGATAACTTCCCATCGCTGGATACGCGGAAATGCGCCCCTTTACTAAAACATTCATCCCATCTTCAGGAGTAAAAGTTAAAGTTCGCGTATTATTTGCAAACATAACGGCACTAATTCTTCCGCCGTCATCTTTCAAAGTAAAATATAAGTGTCCTCTGGTATGACTTTTAAAGTTTGATATTTCGCCTTTTAAATAAATTCTATTTAAGAATAAATCACTATCTAATAAACTTTTAATATATTCATTTACTTCAGATACTCCTAAATATTGTATTTCTCCAAACATAAGTCCTCCTTTCTATTTTAATTTTCTTTCTTCTAAAACACTTCCGAGTAATTCATAATTTTTTAGATAATTTTCCATTATCTCCTCTTTATGAGGAATCACAAATTGTACTTCTCCAAATTCTGTAATGAATTTTTCTTCACCTTCAATACTTAATAATAATTCTTCTAAATATTCCGGGGTAAATAAATTATAATAAACTAAAAACAATTTTATAAATTCTTCACTGGAATCATTTAAGAAATTAGCAAATTCTTTTCTTTTAAAATCCTCATAACTGCTAACTTTATCAATCGCATTATAAACTTCTTTCGAAAAATAAGATGATATCATACCTTCTAGATTATCAAATAAGAATTCATTATCAAGAATAGTTACTTTTCGCGTCGTATTGGTAAAATAAATACCCCAGTTGCTAGCGTGTCTATCAGAACCTCCAAAAAGAAGATCAAAAATATATACTTTCACGATATCTGTCATTAAATCAGCAACTTTACCAGTCCCATATAATCTTTCTAATTTAAACCAAATTTGGTATAAAGAATAATTTTCTTCAAACAAAATGCCAATTTCTCTGGCCGTTTCAAATTTACCGTGCTCATTAAATAAATCTTGACTTAAACTATAATATTTATGATATTGAGAATTTAAAGTAGTATCACCATCATAATCAAAAATAACTACTTTGTAATCTGGACACTTTAAATTGAAAATGGAGGCTAGTCTTCTGCCAATTACTTCATTAACAGCATGTTTTATATTCCACGTATCTTTAACATAGAAGTCCCCACAAGAAAGAGAAACTTCCCGAACATTATTTACTCTTTTAATTTTTCGAAAATCCTTATTCGTTAATTTCATTTTTGGTAACCTTATCTAATACGGCATTAATAATTTTTCTAACATTATCATCACTATATTTTTTAGCTAGTTCAATCGCTTCATTAATGACAACAATATCCGGAGTATCAGTATACAATAACTCAAAAATACCCATTCTTAAAATGGAAGCTCCCGTTTTATCAATCCTGGAAATTTCCCAATCTTTCATATATTTATTAGCAATCTCATCAATGGTATTTTGATATGTAATAACTCCATAAACAATATCTTTCACGAAATCATTTTCAATTTCCATATTATCTTTAATTATTTCATCAATATTAGTATTAGGACTTTTTTTAAATAAATCCCATTGATATAAAATAATCATACATTTTTCTCTTAATTCACTTCTTGTCTTGGCCATAATTATCACCACACTTTCAATTATACCAAATGTCCTATTTATTTACTAGATTATTTTTGGACCTTTCTTTTTAATTCATACAAATAATTTAAAGCTTCAAGAGGAGTCATATTAACAGGATCTATTTTATTTAACTCACTCTTTAATAAGTCTTCATCTTTATCTTTTTCTTCTTCAAAGTCAAAACTTAATTGCACTTTTTCAATTTGTTTATTACTCTTTTTATTACTTTCATAATTTTTTAAAATATCACTAGCTCTTTCTAAAAGACTTGGAGGTAATCCCGCCAGTTTGGCGACATGAATACCATAACTTTTATCAATCGCGCCATTTTTCACTTTATGTAAGAAAGTAATTTCTCCATTATTTTCCACGGCTTCCACATGCACATTTTTAATTAGTTTAAACTTTTTCTCTAAACTAGTTAACTCGTGATAATGGGTCGAAAATAATGTTAAAGCTTTAATATTTTCACAAACATATTCAAGTATGGCTTGGGCTAAACTCATACCATCATAAGTCGCGGTACCTCTTCCTAGTTCATCAAAAATAATTAAACTTTTCTCAGTCGCATTCGCAAGAGCATTTTCGGCTTCTTTCATTTCCACCATGAATGTTGATTCGCCGGAAACTAAATCATCAGAGGCTCCAATTCGGGTAAATATTTTATCAATAATCGGAATTTTCGCTCTTTTAGCGGGAACAAAAGAACCCATCTGCGCCATAATTATAATAATAGCTACTTCTCTCATAAATGTTGATTTACCACTCATGTTAGGGCCTGTTATAAGTAAAGTACTTTGATTATTATTCATCACACAATCATTAGCCACATAATTATCTTTACTAACTACTTCGACAACAGGGTGTCTTCCTTCAATTATTTCTAAATCTTTACATTCATTTAAAGTTGGTCTTATTAAATTATATTCTTCACTACAAATGGATAAAGATACTAAAGCATCAACTTCACTAATAATATCCGCCGTCTTTTTAATTTTTAAAACTTCTTTTTTAATAATATTTTTAATTTCCGTAAATAAATTATATTCTAAATCAATAATCTTTTCTTCCGCATTTAAAATTAAAGCTTCTTTTTCTTTTAACTCGGGAGAGATATACCTTTCGCAATTAGTTAAAGTTTGTCTTCTTTCCCAGCCAAAATTTTCTTTAACTTCTTTAGCCATTCCTTTAGATACTTCAATAAAATAACCAAAGACTTTATTAAAACCAACTTTTAAAGTCTTAATTCCGGTTTCTTCTTTTAATTTATTTTCAAATTGTAAAATAAAATCTTTGCCATTACTTCTGATACTTTTTAACTCATCTAAATCTTTATTATAACCTTCTTTAATTAAATAGCCTTCTTTAACACTAATGGGAGGATTTTCATATAAAGAGGCCTCGAGTAACATATAAATATCTTGATGCGTATCAATATCCGGATATATGTCTAGTTTAATTAATATTTCTTTTAATCTTGGTAAAACTTTTAAACTATTTCTTAGTTGCAGAAGATCTCTTCCATTAACACTACCGGTCGCTACTTTTCCACATAATCTTTCAATATCATATATTTCATTTAATAAATTTTTAAGTTCATCTTTTAATATAAAATTATTATTTAAGCATTCAATTCTATCATATCTTTGATTAAGTAAATTTATATCTTTTAAAGGATGCATTAAAAAACTTTTAAGTTTTCTTGAACCCATCGCCGTCTTACATTTATCTAAAAGCCAAATCAAAGAATAAGTTCTATCTTTTAATCTAATTGTTTCAAATAATTCTAAGTTACGAACAGTATGGACATCCATTTCTAAATAGTCTAATTTATTAATTTCTTTGAGTTCGTTAAAATGACTTAAATCTTTTAATTCTTTAACCACTAAATAATAAAATAAGTGATTAACCCCCATTTTCTTCCTAGCATCATTTACTTTTTTTAAGAAAGGTAGTTCTTCATTATAATAGGCATTACTAAAAACAATATCAATCCCATATTTATTTTTGAGAGTATCCACTAAAGTAACATTGGTATTATCTATTAAAATAACTTCTTTAATTCCTAAATTTAAAACTTCACTATAAAGAGTATTTTCTTCTTTTTTTAAACTAATACTAGATAGTTCCCCAGTAGAAATATCCGCATAAGTAATAATATAAATATCACTAAATTCTAAGATACTTGCTATATAAGAATTTACTTTATCATCTAAAAGTTCATAATCGGTTATTGTCCCTTTACTAATAACATCAACAACCCCTCTTTTAACAGTATCTTTAGTCATTTTAGGGTCCTCTAACTGTTCACAAATAGCAATTCGGTAACCTTTATTAACTAGTTTTTCAATATAACCTTTAACCGCATGATAAGGAACCCCACACATGGGTACTCTTTCCTCTAGTCCACAAGATTTACCTGTTAAAGTAAGCTCTAGTTCTCTTGAGGCTGTAAGTCCATCTTCAAAAAACAATTCATAAAAATCCCCCAAGCGAAAAAATAGAAGTTCATCTTCATAATTATCTTTGATTTCCATATATTGTCTCATCATGGGACTTAGTTTATTTCTGTCTACTTCATTTCTTTTCATAGCCTTTATTATACTATTTTTAATTTAATAATACAAGAAATAACCATATTAATCTATAAGTATTTATTAATATCTAAGTTTCTTTCTTTTAATCTTATAATCCGGTATTACTTCTTCTACGATATGCCAGAAATTCTTACTATGATTAGCCTCAAAAAAATGGGCCATTTCATGAACTATAACATAATCAATTAAAGATATATCTTTTTTAAGTAACTCACTATTTAGGGTAATAATATTTTTCCTAGTATTACAAACTCCCCATCTAGTCCGCATTCTTCTTATCTTTAAATCAAAATCCGGTAAATTATTAAAACACTTTTTACAAACATCTATTTCCTCTTTAAATACTCTTTCACATTCTTTAGCATAAAAATCTTCTAGAGCCTCTTCATTAAAACAAGTAATCGTATCTTCTCCAACTTCAATATCTTTTACCCTGTTATCAAAATTAACTTCATAACTTTTACCTAAATACCAAAACTTTTCATCTCTTTTACTTCGCTCTAAGGCATCCTCATACATCTTTAAAATCGCACTTGAATTTTTCATAATTAAATTTTGAACTTCTTTATCACTAATAAATCTGGGCGCTGTTATAATTAAATTACAATTTTCATCAAAACGAAAATAAAGATTTTTATTATCTTTTCTTACTACTTCATAATTAATAATGTAATCATTCAACTTAAATTTCATTATTCACCACTATTTAATTTTAGCACATAAATCTTTATCTTACAAACTCATTTAACCAAAAATAATCTTTATTTTGAAAATCACAGACAAATAAATTATCACTATTTAAATAATTTAAAAGTAAAGTGGGATTAATAATATTACTTTTTAAAATAATATGACTAGGATAAACTTTTAAAATACTTTCTTCACCACGATATTTATTATATATAATATGTTTCTTTTCAATATAATTATAATAACGATTATTTTTAAACAAATTATAGATTCTTTTATTTACATAGATAGGATCAAAGGATAAAAATAAATCATCATATACTTCATAAGAAGCTCCGAGGTCATAAGTATCTAAATAATATAGTCCTTCAATTGTTTTATACAAATTATAAGGAGTTTCTTTAGTTAAAATAGTCATTTCCCGGTTAATTTTAAAAATATAAAAGCATCGCATAATTATCACCATCTTCATTATATAATAGTATTCACAAATAAAATGTCGAATGGTGTCGAGTGATAAACAAATTATTGATTATGTTAATTTAGCGAAGTTTTTCGCTAAATTAACCATAACCATTAAATTATTTACTTTCACAGTTTTTTCTCATCGCCTCCATTACTTCTTCCATTCCCTCGATTACTATAGTTGACTCACCTGTTTCTAAAGAAAAATTAAGTATATCATCAAATAATTTAATATTCTTTTTAGAATTTTCAGATAATTTATTAAAACTATCATTTTTTATCTCTTTATAAAGACTATATAATGAAATTTTATTCTTAATTATTTTGTTAAGATAATAATTCCTTTCGTTATCATCTTTTATTGGCAGCAATTCCAAAATATATGGCCAACTTACTTGAGCAGATATTACAGGGCAATTTTTAAATGTATTATAAAACTCTTGCATTAATTTCAAATTAAATTCGTTGTAATTTTTCCCATACTTTGAAGTGAAATTTTTTGACCATTTACTTATAATCTCTGGATTATAATCAGGTTCTTCTTGCATTTCTTGAATTAGTTTTCCGACCGACCATTTCATATGTAAGTCTTCTCGATTGTTTTCGATCTTTCTAACCATTTCATCTGCTTTCTCGTTTTCAATTATTTTGCTTATTTCATAAAATTCTTTTGTTTTCATTTTTTACCTCTTTTCTTTCTTTTTTTAAATGATATTTTACCCTTTTTTATTCTTTTTGATTTTGTGCTTATTTTTCCTCCCTTCACTTATATTATTGTAAAAAAATCTCGAATTTCCTTTTTTTCAGAGTAAATTTCTTAAAAAAATTTATAAATTTGTCAAATTTGACACAAAATATAACTTTAATATACATTTGATTTACTAAAAACCAAATGTTATATAAATGTCAAAAAAATACATCTTTTGACATTAAAAGATGTATTTAATTTTGGCTATTTTTTATTTAAAATTATTTCTTCATTTGTTCAATAATTTGAGCTTTTAAACTATCAATGTTTAGATTATAAGCATTTAATAATTCTTCTTTAGTACCTCCGAGAACATATTTATCAATTCCTAATATATATTCTTTACTTGTAGCGTACTTATACCAAAAATCTTTACTACTATATTCTAAGGTAAATGTTTTAACATTTGAAGGCAGTAACATATTTTGATATTTTTCATTTTGCATAGCAAATAAATCACTACTAGGCATTGATACAACTCTAAAGTCAATCCCATAAGGAGCAAGTTCGGTAGCGAGTCTCAAAGCAATTGGGACTTCACTTCCTGAAGAAATAATAATCGCATTCGCTTCTTCTCTTTCTCTTCTTACGCGGTAAGCTCCCGCCAAAACATATTTAGGATTAGTATCTTCTAATTTTTTTGTATTGCTATTACCGACAATAATCGCCGTTGTTTTTTTATGACTCGTGATTATTTCATATACTCCTAAAACTTCATTAATATCGGCTGGTCTAAAAGTAATAAGACCGGGAATACTTCTTAAATTATTAATTTCATTTACGGGATGATAACCAAGTTCAGCATAGGTATTTAAGAAAGTATCTTCGGTAAATACATAAGTAATATCTAAATTATTTAAACTGGCTATTTTAATAAATGATTCTATAGCGCTTTCGCATGTTAAAGAAGTTGAGACAAACATTTTGAAACCTAAACTAGCAAGACCTAAAGATACACTACCTAAAGCCAGAGGCCTTTCGCCAAATAAAATGTTTCTACCCATTTTTTCTTCTTTATTCATAAAAGAAGTATTATTAATTAAACATTTATTATAGTAAAAATTATCATTACTAGCGGATAACACAAATGGACTTTTGGCCGCAATTAAATTAAATATTTTACTATTACTTAAAATTAATTCTTCTTCATAACTATCATTTATTTTAATGTTTTCACTTTTAAAATTAACATTAACTCGTCCAATTTCCAAAAAGTCAATTATTTCATTTATCTTTTTATTTTCTCTGTATTCTTCCACTAGTTCATGCCATTTACTAAGGGGTTTCGCAAGTCTTTTCGCAAGTTCCTCTTTAACTTCTACTTTTACTTCTTCAATGGTGGCAAAAGCAGAAGGTATACCATATTCACTTCTTAATGCTTCCATATTATCTTTATCTAAAGGAAGATCGGTATAGAACTCATCATCTTCTTTATCTTTAATATTAATTAATATAACAGTCGCTTTTTTATTTCTTTTCGCATCATCAATGGCATCGTCAATCGCACTTAAATTATCATTAATAACATCTAAATCAATATTTAAAGCCATTAATCGGTCCATTAATTCTTCCGTAAATACTTCGCTAGTTTTACTATCTTTACTTATATCATCATTAATAACGATATAAACTAAATCTTTTACTTCTTCCGTTGAGGCAAAAGATAAGGCTTCATAAGAAGTTCCACTCATTAAATCACTTAACTTACAAATACAATAAGTTTTAAAATCTAGGATACTATTTTTCTTGAGTTCATCTTTAATTAAAGTATCTAAGTATCTTTTACCTAAAGAAATACCGACAGCTTCACCAATAATGTCTCCAGGATTTATGCCCCCTACTTGGACTCCGGGAGTAATACTAGAAAGTATTCCCGGTGTCGGACTATCCATTCTTTTAAAATCTTTTAAATTATCAATAGTTAAGTTTCTCGTAAATAAATAATTTGCCGCATAATAGGTTGGTAAAAATTCATTACTAACTAATACTCTATCTCTATTAATATAATTAGGACGATGAATTTCAAACATCAAATGTTTTAAATACAAAGTATAAAACACTTTAGATGCCGCAATATTTAAGAAAACATTGCCATGACCAGATTCACTAATCATATCTAAACTTAGCATTTTTAAATTATTGATTATTAACTTATCTTTCTTACTCATAAAACTACCTCTTACTAACTATTAAATTATGTATTTTTTCTACTGATTCATTATTATCTAATTTTTTTAACCTTTCATGGGCCTTTTTTATAAATGTATCATTTACTTCTAGTCTTTCTAAAACTCTTTTAAATCCCCAGACAGTTCTAACTTTTAAACCATATCTTTTTCTGGTTATAAATCTCGCATTATATTTTTCTTGACCACCAACACCGGGAACTAGTATCATTGGAAGCCGCATCTCTAAAGATTCCGTAACGGTGGCCCCTCCCGGTTTGGATATAACAAGAGTACTTATCTTCATTAAATTTAAAACATCTTTGGAATATCCTAAAACTAAAACATTATCAATTTTATTTTTATTAACATATTCTTCGCATTTTACTCTTAATTTTTCATTCTTGCCACTTATAAAGATAATATATTTATCTAAGTTTAATTTACAAATGGTTTTAAAATAATCATAGTAGTACATGCTACCAACAGATGAACCTCCAAAGAATAAATAAATCTTTTTATCTTTCTTTAAATTATATCTTTTATAAATGTCTTCTATCTTATCCAGATGCTTTATTTTATCAATATTTAAAGGAAGGCCAAATGGATAGATTTTTTTACTTTCCACTCCTCTTTCGATTAGTTCTTCTTTAACAACATTATTACCAACAATATAACCATCTTCTAAATTTTTGTTTCTAATCCAACATTCATGAGGCCTATAATCCGTAATAATCGTATATAATTTAGGTTTAATTAAACCTAATTTTTTATAATAAGTAATTATGTTACTCGCATAAAAATGGGTGGAGATAACAATATCGGGATTATAATCCACGATAACATTTCTTAAAGTTTCATTATCATAGCTCTTCTTAGCAAACTGATTGTGAGCTAAAGTGGTAAGGCGATGGTCCATTAATTCATAGAAAAAATTAAAGATTAAAGCCGGACGATATTTTCCCACAAAATCCATTACTTTAACACCAATGCGTCCTAAAAAATTACCATAGTCGCTAATATCTAAAAGTTTAACATTTAAGTTTTTATCTACACTTAAATAATTAGCTACATATTTAGCAATTGCTTCGTGACCTGAACCATAACGAGCATATAATACTAGAACTTTTTTCTTCATACTTCTTACCCTCTTATTAATTATAAAACAAAATGCAAAATAAAACAATGAATTTACTTATTCATTGTTACATTATAGTTATTATCTGCTAGTTCATTAAGATAAGAAAATCTTACCTCCAGGAGTAATACTCCTAAAACAATTACGCTGTAAAATAAGATTAGTCCTCCAAAACGACTTAACATTTTTTTCATTATATATCACTCCTTCTTTCTAAACTAATAATACCAAAACATAAGTTTGTAATCAAGAGCAAAAAATAAATTTAATAAATTTTAAACATTTGTTTGACATTTTTTAACTATTGTTGTAAAATTATTTTAAGGAGATGATAATTTTATGACAATACCAGAACTTACACCAAGACAAAATGACATTTTAGAATTTATTAAAAAATACACAGCAGAACATGGATACCCACCTGCAATTAGAGAAATTTGTAAAGGAGTTGGCTTAAGTAGTCCTGCGACGGTATTTGTTCATTTAAAAAACTTAGAGAATCTAGGTTATATTAAAACAACAAGTAATAAGTTTAGAACAATCGAAATTTTATGTGAAAATGAATATCTACCAGTTAATGAAGATGTTATTAAAGTACCTCTTCTTGGTAAAGTAACAGCAGGTAGTCCAATTACAGCCATTGAACAACCAAACGAGTTCTTTAAGATTCCCGCATCCTTAGTACCAGCTGCAGCCACAATATTCACTCTTCATGTAAGTGGTGAAAGTATGATTAATGCCGGTATTTATGATGGCGATTATGTTATTGTCGAAAGACAAAGCACAGCAAGAAATGGTGATATCGTAGTGGCTATGACTATGGAAGGGGAAGCCACAATTAAAACCTTCTATAAAGAAAATGGCCATATTAGATTACAACCAGAAAACGATACCATGGACCCAATTATATTAGATAATTGTGTTATCTTAGGAAAAGCCATTGGATTATATCGTAAGTTCTAATTAATAATTTAAAACAGCCAAAAAGATATTTAGGCTAAACACTTAAATATCTTTTTATATGCAATTAATTATTTATTAGAGGAGATGTTATTATGTATGGACTTTGTTCTGTTCCAAATCCCATTATAGCAACATCTGATTTTAGATAAAATACTGGGCGAACTATAGTCGAATAAGTAAGATCTATATAGGATACAAAACCATCACCATCAATTATACTAGAAACGGTTTCTCCACCTCTGGTCATGGTCCATTCATATTTAGATTGATATGTATTTGTTTTTCCACTCATAGTTCGAGAAAGGTGAAGCCAACTATCGTTGTGAATCCCATAAGAGGCTGTTGGATATGTCCATGAATTATAATAATCACTTGCATACATTAAGCCTATTGAATATTTTTCACTTGTTCTTGTTTTTGCTTCAGCTCCACTTGATGGTGCATTATTTCTATCTCCTTTCCACCAATATACCTCTTTTATTAAATTTTTTTCTCCTCCTAATCCATTATAGAATGTATTATTTAATGTCCATCTCGCCATTGCTCCAGTTGTCTGAGAACTAGGCTCATAGTCCCATGTGAAATTATCATATTTATTAGAAGAAGAAGCCCATTTTTGGTTTGTACTTGATGGTATGACTTTTATTACTTTTAGCATTCCTTTATCTAATCCTAATGAATTACTTTCTGCTGCTTCGGTCCCATCTGTTACTCCTATTATTCTATATAAGTATTTGTTTCCTTCGACACTTCCGCATGTTTCGGGGTTTTTTGGTCCTCCTATACAGATAAAGTTATTTGTTACTTGACTATATGTCCCTTTAAATCTATATAATCCTTCTACTGCTGTATTATTTCCATTTGCATAATATTGTCCTCCTTGAGCGTCTAATGTTTCTAATGCATGTCTTCCTTTTCCAAAGTATAGCGTACAATATATGGTTTGTTTTGTTTTAATGTGTGCTGTATATGTTGTTTCATCAAATGACAAAATATTTTTACTTGGCACACTTACTCCTTCACTATCAGTACACTCGGCTCCTGCATATGTGTAGGTATTTTTATCTGGCCATTTACTTCTATCTTCTGCCTCATGCCAGCCATATTCTGTTTCATCTGCGCTTATTCCATCATTTTGTATCATTATAGCTAGTGATTTATCTTTCTTACTGAATACATCTATTGTTTTAATGTCCTCTAAAACTTTATTTGATTTTTTAAATTCTTTTATCATCCCATACCCTTCATAGATTATTCCTATTGTTATTAATATAACTATTAATTTTAAGATTATTTTCTTTTTCATATATTTTCACTCCTTACTTAAAATAAGCATAACATGTATTTGGTCCATCTGTATCTATTGTAAATCCATCTGTATCATTGTAATTTATATTGGTGGCAACACTTGTATTGGAACATTTATATCCTACATATGTCTTTCCTGTTGGTATTGTACTACTCATTTTATATTTATTTCCTTCATATTCTCTATCACCAGTTGTGTCTTGAATATAAGCATATACTATTACATCTGATATCTTATCTCTATCATAATATAATCGACATACTATTTGATTTGGTTTAGTTTCGGATACTGTTATATCTACTGTTCCATCTTCACTTATTTTATAATCTGGATTATATGTTGTTCCGTCTTCATTATTTTTAGGATAACAATTAGATATATCTTGATTTAATGTAAATCCTGTTACTGGTACTTCTTTATTCTCTTTATACTTCTTTGGATTATCTGGCATTTGAGTATACCATATAACATTAACATCTGTACTTTTACCACTTAAAGGGCCATCTTTTACTGTTTCTCCTTCACCAGCAAAGTTTCCAACTTTACTGGTAAATATAGGTACTGGAGCCATCTCATAATTATAATAAGCATGAGTGGTGCTTATTATTCTAAATAAAGTCATAACAAAAAGACCGAGAATGATATAGGTTATTTCTCGTTTATATTTTAAATTATTATATTTTTCTTTTATATTATAAAGTTTATATTTTAGATTATTAAATGGTATGAATACTAAAGATATTAGGGTGTTACAATAACCCCCCCCCGATGCTACTTATTAGAACTACTAATATAGTTAATCCTACATATAATACTAAGTTTTTATTCTCTTTCTTCATACTCTTTTACCTCTTTTATATTATTTATATATTTATTTAATTTTATACTTATGTTGTAAATACCGAATATTAATTACAAATAAAAAATATCCTTCTACCTTACATTTAAATAATATAATATTTATTTTATTTAGTCAATAGGAAGATTTTTAGAAATGTAAAAAAGATAAGATATTTTAATTCTTATCTTAAGAGTTTATTTTATTACCATCATAGATAATATTATAAATTTTATTCTTAGTTAATTCTTTATCTATTACTACTCTAATATAGTTTGAAGAATGTCCAATAGATTTACCATTCTTTACTTCTTCAATTAGAATATCTAAAGGTTTACCTATAAATTTATCTTGATATTGTTTTTCTAGAATATCGGATAGATTAAGAAGTTTATGGTCCCTTTTAGATTTATCTATAGATGGTACTTCTTTCATTAGACTAGCTTTGGTGCCATCTCTTTTAGAATAAGGGAAAACGTGTATTTTACTAAATGCTAATTTTTTGGCATTTTCATAAGTTTCCATAAAATCTTTGTCAGTTTCTTCTGGAAATCCCACAATAATATCGGTAGAAATAGCAATATCAGGTCTAATACTTCTAATTTCTTTTATTTTATTAAAGAAATATTCCATATTATATTTCCTGTTCATTAAAGATAAAACGTGATTACTTCCAGCTTGAAGGGGGATATGTAAATGATTACAGAATTTCTCATTAGTTTTAAGCATATCCATAAACTTAGCATTTAACTCGGTAATTTCGACACTAGATAGTCTTATTCTTTTAATATTATCGATTTTAGATAATTCATTAATAACATCGACTAAATCATGACCATTATCACTATAAGAACCGGTATGAATACCCGTTAAAACTATTTCTTGATGGTTTTTGGAAAGTTCCTTAGCTTCTTTAATAATTTCTTCAAAGTTTTTACTGCGACATTTACCTCTCATAAAAGGAATTATACAATAAGAGCAAAAATTATCACAACCATCTTGAATTTTAATAAATGCTCTTGTATGATTAAAATCATTTATCATCATACTTTCAAATTCTAAATCACGATTTTTATCGACATAGTAATATTTTTCTTTAGTTTTTAAATAATCTTTAATAAGGCTTGGTATCTTTACTTTATTTTTATTACCAAGTAAAATGTCTACTCCAATCTCTTTATATTCTTCCGGTTTATTTTGACTACTACAACCAAATACCACAAGAATAGCTTTAGGATTTTCTCTTTTTACTTTTCTTACAAACTTTTTACATTTACTATCAGAAGTATTGGTAACAGTACAAGTATTAACTAAAACAATCTCCGCTTCATTTAAGTCATGTGTAAATAAGAAGCCTTCACTCAATAAGGCTTCTTTTAAATAATTTGATTCATAAGCATTTACTTTACAACCAAAAGTTTCAATATAAAACTTCATTAAAACCACCCTTTAATTTAAGAGTTTATTAAGTTCCTTTAAAGCATTTAAGAAAGCTTCTTCTTTTTCATAACTAATAACTCTTACTTCTTTTACTTCATCTAATTCATTTTTATTAACTAAATCATTTAAATCAACTTTTTTAACGACTAAATCATCCATTACTTCTTCTTTTTCATAATTTACGGCATACTTATTTTTCTTTTGTAATAACTCATCATAACTAATAATCGCTTTTTCTTCTTGTTCTTTTTCATATTCAAAATTACTTGAGGATTCAATATTTTCTTTTTGGAGTTTTTCTGTTAAAGCCTTTAAATCTAAAAGTTCTCCTTCTTCATCATTAAATTCTTCTTCCTCTTTCTTTTCGGGTTCTTCGGGTTTAACTTTTTCCACTACTTCTTCTTTTTTCTCATCTTCTTTTAAATCATCTTCTAAATGTTTAAATAAATCATCACTATCTAAAACATCTTTATTAATCTTTATAAAATAAACTAAAGTTACTAGCAAGATTAGTAAAGCAATGATGGCAAAGAAAAAGATAATATCAACCATACTAAAAGAATTAATTAAATAAAGTATATCTTCTAATAACTTCATATTTTCACCACCTAATTAGTTACATAACCATTTTAACACTTTATGTAAATAAAAATAAGTATCTAGCATTTGCTTTACATGAATGTTTGCAAATGTTGACACTTATTATAACACAATATTATAAAGTATTCAATTACTCGGTAACGATTTGGTAAGGATTATCTATTGTTCCATCACCCGTAACTTGCGTATTTTTAATTAAATTAATAACAGGACGGACACTGTGATAAGCACTTCCAGCTATATCACTTTTTATTTTACCACTGGCATCAATCATAAAGAGATTAAGCGTTGCATCACTTCCCTTGGCGCCACTCATGGTAAACCAAGAATCGCTTATTTCACTATTATATAAATAATAATTATTATTACCTCCATCAGGATAAGCTCCGGCCATAACGACTTCATCCACACTTAAAATGCCTATTTTACTTGTAAATGAATTACTTAAACAATTAAAAGTTGGTATTTTATTAGTTATAACCCGCGCATATGACGAATATATACCTTCATTATTAACACTTGTATCATTACAAAATCTTGTATTAGCCACATTTGATGTATAACCTCTTAAGTTTTCTTGAAACCAAGTATCTAAATAAGAATAGATATTACTTTCTTTATAATCCGTAACAAATTCCCCAGTATTATAATAATTAGATACCGCATTAGTTACATCATTTAAAACTAATCTTACAGTGCCATCACCATTAATTCTTACAATTCGCCATAATACATCATTAATACTAACATAATTATTAGATATATTACCTCTAAAGAAGTAAGATACCCCAATATCATCACTGCTTTTAATTAAGCCTTCATTTTCCACTCCAGCATCACTTCCAATTTTAGTTAAGGAATTATCACTAAAAGGATTATTTTTTAAAATAGTCGATGCAAAATTTTCTTGTTTACCTTTAGAACTTCTTACACTAACTACTCCTTTTAAATTATTTTCATTAGAATCAATTTCTAAGGTATATATCTTAGTTTCTAAAGCATCAATACTAATAGAATCCGTAGCTACTTCATCTTTCGTACTAAGACTTCCTTCATTAATTAAAGTATCATTATATAAAATTTTATAACTTCCATCTCCTCTTATTTTTAAGAAAACAATATTATAATATTGCACATCTTCACTACTATTAGAAATCGAAAATTTTATTTTATTATTTTTAGTAATATCAAAACTTTTACCATCAACATAATTAATGGATAAAGCTCCATTTACTTCAATATCATTGGAAGGATCTATTACTTTATCATAAAATAAGTAACATACCCCTAAAAAAGAAGTTAAAAAGATTAGTAATCCCACAAATGATAAACCTAACTTATAGATTTTACGCATTTTAAGTTTTACTAGTCTTTCACTCTCCATTTATACAGCATCTCCTATATAAAAATTATATCTAAATAGCCAAAATATGTCAATTTAAGTTGCACAATTTAAGAAATAATTTTTAATATTAAATTATCAAAATTTTCTTTTTTGGCCTTATAATCTTGACATTCTTCTTTTTCACAATAATCATGATTTAAAGAATAAATATATGTTTTAACATCTTCATCATTAACACTATAAGTATATATTAATTCTAATTTATTTAAATCTAAATAGTATCTATCATACTCATTATCTTTTAATAAATGATAATAAGACAAAGTGTTATTTTCCGGAATATATGTCGCTGATTCATGATTATTAAACATATAAATATAAAAATTAGCTTGAGGAATCATATTAAGAATTAATTTGTTTTTAGTATTATTTACCTTTTCAATTATTTTTTCTTTAGAACTTTTTAATTTAAATTTTTCTAAAGTGTTTTTTAAACTATTTTGATAAATTTCTTTAAAATCAATACTTACTTCTTCTTCCGTATTATCTTTATAATAAATCTTTAAAATTAATTTATTATTTTTATCAAGATAATTATGATACAATTCATAATCATTAAGAATCATATATTTACTATAATTTTCTGTTTTTAATAATTGGTTATCTTTTTCCGAATATAATTCTAATTTTGTATAAGTATCTTCATCAAAATATCTTTGAGAATAAATAACTATTCCTAAAAATAAAGAATTATTAGTTTTAAAGAATGCTCCTTTAATAGGTATATCATTTTTAATTGTTTCTTCTATTTTATATACAACTATCTTATCATTATTTTTAGTGTATTGATAAATATTTAAAATTATTAAACTGATAAATAAAATTAAACAAAGAATTAATAATACTTTTTTCAATATTTTCATAAACCCTCCTTTCTTTAAAGTATTATTAAACACAAAAAACTTCCTAATGTCCATAGGAAGTTTTGTCGAATTTTGTCGTGTTTTGTTCTATTTTGTCTAAAAGTTTATATTTTTAGTCTTTATAACTTAAAATAAGTCTCTTACCATCTTTAAAAATCATATATTTTTGATAATAATTATCTAAGTATTCTTTTAAAATATTAAAGCCACTTGAGACAGCAAGACCATCCGTAATCATCTTTGCATATTCTTCTAAAGATACATATTTAACATTTTGAACTTCATCTTCTTGCATTTTAATAGAGTTTAAATTAATATCTTGTTTTAATAAATAAACAACAACAAAATCATTATATCTTTTATATGAACCAATAAGTTCCATATTATCTTTACTTGCCTCAATGCCTAATTCTTCTTTTATTTCTCTAATAGTTCCCGATAACGGAGTATCTCCAGTCTTGGCTCCACCAGAAACTGTTTCCCACATATTAGGCATATTTTTGACACTACTTGCTCTTTGTTGAATTAATATTTCATTTTTACTATTTAGTATCCAAGCAAAGCAAGATATTCTATTTTCCCCTTTTTGAAGACTATTCCGCTCTTTAGTATAATTTAGTTTTTCTCCTAAGTTATTATAAACATCAACATATTCCATAATTAATCCTTATTTTAAAGACCTTTTAAAATCGACAAATTCGGGTTCATTTTCTAAGTTAGTATCAGCAAGCTCTTTTAATAAATCTTTTTGAGTTTTAGATAGTTTTGTTGGGATAATAACATTAACAACAACGTACATATCTCCTCTTCCACTACCATTTACTTCTTTAATACCTTTACCTTTTAATTTTAATTTTGTATAATTTTGCGTTCCCGGTTTAATTTCAATATAGCCATTACCATCTAGAGTAGGAATTTCTTTTTTACATCCTAAAATGGCATCCGTAATGGTAACTGGAACTTCTAAGTAAATATCATTATCGTTTCTTTCAAAGTATTTGTGTTCTTCAACTTGAAATTCTAAATAAATGTCGCCATTAGGTCCCCCATTAGTCCCGGACCCACCTTTACCGCTAAGACGAAGTTGGCTACCAGTATCAACACCAGCTGGAACATTAACACTTAAAACTTTGTTATTAACGACGTTTCCACTACCATGACATTCATTACATACCTCACGATAAATTTTACCGGTTCCTTCACATTCCGGACAAGTCTTTTGCGTTTGAATAACTCCAAATAAACTTCTTTGTTCGGCAATTACAACGCCCCGACCTTTACATGTTGGACAAGTTGAAGGATTAAAGCCACCTTCACCATGACAATTATCACAAACCTCACTAACCTTAACTTTAATATCTTTTTTACAGCCGTTAACGGCTTCATCAAAAGTTAGGCGAATGCGCATTAATAAATCTTCACCTCGACGAGCTTTATTAGATTGTCTTCTTCTTCCAAAGCCCCCAAAGTCGGAGAAGGAAGAAAAACTACCAAAGCTATCGCCAAAAATACTCGAAAGGATATCATCTAAATTGATATCACCCATATCGAAGTTTGAAGCTCCCCCGTTTTCAAAAGCGGCATGACCAAATTGGTCGTATTGACTTCTTTTATTTTTATCAGATAAAACTTGGTAAGCTTCCCCTATTTCTTTAAACTTTTCAGCAGCCCCTGGTTCTTTGTTAACATCAGGGTGATATTTTTTAGCTAAAACTCTAAAGGCTCTTTTAATTTCTTCATCGGTGGCGTCTTTCGAAACTCCCAATATTTCATAATAATCCTTTTTATTCACTCTTATCACTTCCTTGTAAATCTTCATACATTTCTAATAATTTATCCATGTATAAAATCGCATCATCCATTACTTTACTACTAGTCATATCAATCCCCGCTACTTTTAATGAAGCAACTGGATCTTTAGTACATCCTAGTTTTAAGAATTCTAAATATTTCTTTAAGGTATCTTGATCACCTTCATATATTTTATTTGCTAAACTAATTGCTGCCGTAAAAGATGTGGCATATTGATAAACATAGAAATTCATATAGAAATGGGGTATTCTTTCCCACTCATATCTTATTTTATCATCAACTACGACTGCCTTGCCAAAATATAGTTTATTAAGTTCATAATATTTATCACTCATATTTTCATAAGTTAAAATATTACCTTTTTCCGTAAAATCATGAATAAATAACTCAAATTCGGCAAACATTGTTTGTCTAAATAAAGAAGCCTTATAAGAAAGAAGCAAATCATCAATAATTTTTTTCTTTTCATGATTATCTTTCGAATTATCAAGTAAATACCGACTAAGTAATATTTCATTTACTTGACTGGCTACTTCGGCCACAAAGATACTATAACCATAATCTTGATAATTTTGATTATTAATAGCGTAGTAATAATGCATAGCATGACCAAGTTCATGAGCAAGCGTGGAAACATCTTGTAATGTTCCTTCATAACTTAATAAGACATAAGGATGGGTCATATAACAAGCTGTACAATAAGCTCCTCCCCTTTTACCTTCATTATTACATGAATCAATCCAACCTTCCGTGAAGGCTCTTTCTAAAATACCTGTATATTCTTTACCTAAAGGTGCACATACTTTTAAAACTAATTCTTTAGCTTCTTCAAAAGTATATTTTTTAGTTTTTTTACTTTCTAGAGATGTATAAGTATCATAGATATGTAATTCTTTTAAACCTAATTCTTTTTTCTTTAAAGCAAAGTATTTATAAAGTGAAGGCAGGTGTTTATGAACTCCTTCAATTAAGTTATAATATACTTTTTCATCTATTTCATTACTAAATAAGGAAGAAGATAGACTACTTTTAAATTTTCTTAATTTCGCACTAGATGCATTCTTCTCTACTTCATTTTTTAAAATAACCGCAATGGAATTTTTAAATTTTTCAAAAGTTTTATATAGAGAATCAAAGGCTTGCCTTCTTACTTCTTGATTAGGATTTTTAATATAAGTAGAAAAATTACTTTCGGTTAGTTCTACCTTTTTACCCTCAACTTCTATATCATCAAAAGTAAAATCACTATCACTTAAAGTTTGCATAATTTCTTCGGGTGCGGAAAAACTCTTGGAAAATATTGCTAAAGCACTTTCAACTTCTTTACTTAAAACATGCTCTTTTTCTCTATAAATATGTTTAAGCATTCTCTCAAATTCTTTTAATTTAGGTTCTTCTTTTAAATACTTTTCTATTTTTTCATAATCACTTTCTAATAATTCAGGTATTATAAAAGCTGATTTTTCTAAATATTTACTATAAACATTTCTTGATTTCCCAAATAACGTTTGACTATTAACATCTTTCGTATCGGCATCATTATTTAAGTGTCCATAGATAAATACTCTTTCTAATCTTTTTTCTAAATTAGTATCAAAAGTTAATAATTCATATAAACTAGAAGCACTATCTAAAATATGGCCTTCATATTTTTTTACTTTATCAACTTCTTTGCTTAAATTATCTATTTCTTTTAAAGCCTCTTCATCACTTTTAAATAAATCACTAGTATTCCATTTATATTCACTTTTAAATTCGCTTCTTTTCTTTCCCATAAGACTTACCTTTCTAAACTTAAAAGTTAGGCTCTAAGAAATCTTAGAACCTAACAAAACTTATTATTTTTCTTCAAATGTTGCTTCTTCAACATTATCTTTTTTAGACTCTTTAGCAGTTTCCGTAGTATCTTCGGCTTCTTTGCTTTGAGAGGCACTTTGATATACTTTAGCGGCTAAATCCATGGCTGTTTTGGATAATTCTTCGGTTTTTTCTTTAATTTTATCAATATCGCTTCCTTCTAGTTCTTTCTTTAATTCTTTAACTAGATCTTCCGCTTTTTCTTTATCAGAAGCAGCAACTTTATCACCTAAATCTTCTAAAGCTTTTTCCGTTTGGAAAATCATAGAATCGGCATTATTTCTAACTTCAGCTTCTTCTTTTCTCTTTTCATCCGCTTCTTTATTAGCTTCGGCTTCTTTCATCATTTTATCAATTTCTTCATCACTTAAATTAGTACTTGAAGTAATCGTTATAGATTGTTCTTTACCAGTTCCTAAATCTTTAGCTTTAACATTAACAATACCATTGGCATCAATATCAAAGGTAACTTCAATTTGTGGAATACCTCTTTTAGCAGGTGGAATATTCGTAAGTTGGAAGTTTCCAAGGGTTTTGTTATCATAAGCCATTGGTCTTTCACCTTGTAAAACATGAATGTCTACTGCAGGTTGATTATCGGCAGCCGTACTAAATACTTGGCTCTTACTTGTTGGGATAGTTGTGTTTCTTGGAATTAATACGGTCATAACATTACCTAATGTTTCAATACCAAGAGAAAGTGGTGTTACATCAAGTAAAACGATATCATCAACTTCTCCAGTTAAAACGCCACCTTGAATAGCAGCACCCATAGCTACTACTTCATCTGGATTAACTCCTTTATTTGGTTCTTGTCCTAATTCCTTTTTAACTAATTCTTGAATATAAGGAATACGAGTTGAACCACCAACTAAGATAACTTTATCAATATCTTTAGTCGTAAGTTTGGCATCTTTTAAAGCCTTTCTTACTGGTTCAAGAGTTGAATCAAATAAATCACGACATAAATCTTCAAATTTAGCCTTTGTTAAAGACATTTCTAAGTGTAATGGTCCTTCATCACTTTGAGCCACAAATGGAAGACTTATTTGAGCAGTTGTCATACCTGATAAATCTTTTTTAGCTTTTTCAGCAGCATCTTTAATTCTTTGCATAGCCATTTTATCCTTAGATAAATCAACACCATGTTCCTTCTTAAATTCGCTAACTAAATAATCGCTAATTCGCGCGTCAAAGTCATCTCCACCAAGACGATTATTACCACTAGTAGATTTAACTTCAAATACTCCATCACCAAGTTCAAGGATAGATACATCGAATGTACCACCACCAAGGTCATATACTAAGATAGTTTGAAGTTTATCTTGTTTATCAAGTCCATAAGCAAGGGCTGCCGCTGTTGGTTCATTGATAATTCTTTCTACTTCTAATCCGGCAATTTTACCAGCATTTTTGGTTGCTTGTCTTTCAGCATCATTAAAGTAAGCGGGAACTGTAATAACAGCTTTAGTTACTTTTTCTCCTAAATAACTTTCCGCATCACTTTTTAATTTACCTAAAATTTTAGCACTAATTTCTTCTGGAGTATATTTTTTACCATTAGCTTCTACTTTTTCACTAGTACCCATCTTTCTTTTAATTGAAGAGATAGTATTTTTAACATTAGTTACGGCTTGTCTTTTAGCAGTTTCCCCAACTAATTCTTCATCCCCTTTAAATGCCACAACAGATGGAGTTGTTCTATTTCCTTCACTATTAGGAATAACTTTTGGTTCGCCACCTTCTAGAACAGCTACACAACTATTGGTTGTACCTAAATCGATACCTATAATTTTACTCATTATTAATCATTCCTTTCTTTCTATTAAATTTAAGAGTATTTTTAATTTTATTCGCTAACTTTTACCATAGCGACTCTAATAACTTTATCTTTATAAGTATATCCTTTTTGCATGATATCAATTACTATACCTGGTGCAATTCCTTCTTCATGACTTGTTAGTACTGCTTCCATACAACTAGGATCAAATTCTTTTTTATAGCAATCTATTTCTTTAACATCCAAGCTATTTAAAATGTTAACTAAATTACCATAAATCATTTTAAATCCCTCTAGGAATTTTGAAAGTTCATCAGATAAATTACTATCATCAAGTTTAATGGCTCTTTCAAAATTATCTATTATGGGTAACATTTTGACGATGACATCTTCACCACCATATTTATAACTTTTGGCAAGGTCATCTTCAAATCTTTTTTTCATATTTTGCATTTCCGCACTAATACGTAAGAGTTTATCATTTAATAACATTTTTTCTTCTTGTAATTTTAATGTTTCTTTATTTTCTTTTTTATGTTCTTTCTTTTTCTCTTCTTTTTTTTCACACTTTACTTCTTCTTTAATTTCTTCGTTATTCATCTTTTCCCTCAATTCTATCTACCATATAGTTAAGAAGTGATACGACTCTTTCGTATTCCATTCGCTTTGGTCCAATGATGGCAATGGTTCCTTCTTCGCCATTAGATTTATATTTTTTCTTAATTACGGTAACATTATCATCAAATTTACTGTCTTTACCAATATAAATCTGTAAATCATCACCACCAGGAGTATCATTAACCATTTGTTTAAAAGCATCATCCTCTAACTTAGAGGCAATTCTTTTAATACTCGTGGTATTATCATATTCCGGTTCTTTAAGTAAATTTACTCTTCCCGAAACATGAATATTCGTGTTATGAAGAAGAAAATCATTGAAAGCATCATAGAAAATATTGTAAACCGTTTCATAATCTTTAACTCTTTTGGCAATAATAGGCTTTATTTCAAATTCTAATTTTTCCGCCACCTTATTAATTGGTGTACCCACTAACATTTTATTAACCATTTCGCCTATTTTGACAATTTCTACGGCGTCAATATTCTCTGGTAAACTAAATTCTTTATTTTCGACAATTCCTTTATCCGTACAAACTATAGCTACTATCTTTTGGTTATCTAAGGCTATAATATTTAATTGTCTTAATAAATTATCACTACTACTTCTACCTAAAACTACCGATGTATAATTAGTTAAATCACTAATGATTTCTAAACATCTGGTAACGGCATCACTCACCTTTAGTTCATGATTTGAAAATATTGTTTGTAATTTTAACATATCTTCTCCCGTTAAATCTTTAGGTTCCATTAAATGTTCCACATAGTACTTATAACCAAGTTCACTAGGTATTCGACCGCTTGAGATATGGTTCTTCTCTATATAGCCCATATTCTCTAAGACCGCCATTTCATTTCTAATTGTGGCACTAGAACATTTTAACTTCTTACATAGAGAATTACTACCAACTGGTTTTACAGTTTTAACATAATTTTCCACTATTTCTTTAAGTAGGGCTTTCTTTCTTTCATCCATCTTCATCACCACCTTTTTAGCAGTCCCATTCCAGAATTGCTAATCCTATTATAATATTATATTTAGCACTTGTCAATATATGAGTGCTAATTTTTATTTTTTATTACATTTTTTACTTTTCCTAAGAAATAATCTGTTATTTCTTTATCATTAATTAGATTTATACTGAACGTTTTATAACCAATTCTATTTATGGAAGAACCACAGTGATAGATGGTCTTATCATCTAATATAAAATATCTATCATGAAAACTATTATTAAATATTACTTTTAAATTATGATATTGTTTATTATATTTCTCTATGTCTTGTTTAGTTAATAAATTATTTGGTTTAGTTATTATTACTACTTCTATATTATCTAACCTTTTTATAATATCTAAGACACTATTATCTGCATAACCATCTATTATAATTAATTTGTTTTTAGCAAGTTTAAATATATCTTGTATTTTAGAATAAGCATCCCATATTTGTCCATCATAATATATTTCATTTACTTTTTTTGTTTCTTTAAAACTGTCAAAAGACTCTTTTAATACTTTTATATCTTCTGTATTTTTAAATACCTGATTATTTATATATTTTTGTTCAAGTAAATTATTAGATATATATTTATGCATTATAACAAAAGCCTTCATTATAGCTACACTAACCTTTGATGCAACTTCAGTTTTCAATATTGTAGCAAGCATAGCTACACCACCTTCAGTAAAAACATAAGGCAAATATTTAAGATTATAACCCCTTTTATTTTCTTTCTTCAAGGTCACAAAATGTGACCTTGAAATATTATTATATTCTTCTTTAGTTAATTGAAAATAAAAATCTTCTGGAAATTTATCTATATTTCTTTTTACAGCTTGATTAACTTCTTTAGTTCCATTCTTACATTGATATAGTTCTGCCAAATCACTATCAAGCATTACTTGAACTCCTCTGATATTATAAATTTTATTTGTTATTTCATTTTCACTTACTATTAAGTTATTCACTATTGTTAATCTCCTCTCTATGCTTACAACTTTATATCAAGTATATTGTGCGAACTAATATTTGTCAAGAACTTTTGTAACATTTTTGTAATTTGCATTTTAATTTATTATTTGTGGTCGCAAATTGCGACCACAAAAAACAAATTCTAACTTAAAGAAAGAATTTATATAACTAATTTTATAATACACTGATGATTTTATGTTTTTGGTTTCAATATGAAACCGAAAAATCAATTTAAATATATTGACTACTATTACTTCTTTAAGGTCGCAATTTGCGACCTTAAAAATATATTTGTTAATAAACGCAAAAACATTATTATTGTTAATTCCAATTTATATGTATAATTTCTAAGGTCCCAACTTAGGAACTTGAAAATATTTTGAACTATAAAATTATTTTTCTTAACTTGAGGTGCCAAACTGGCACCTCAAGTTATATTTAATTTATTTTTTGATTAAAAAACGCCCATTAAAAAAAGAAATAGTTTTAAATTTTAAATTTTGCTATTTCTTTCTTCATTTTCATTTTCTTCAAAAAATTTAACTAGCCATTTAGGCATATCTTTATCTACTTGACTTGAATCTTTTCTAGTCCATTTCACTCGTTCTAAGTCAGCTTCACTTTCATACTCTACATTTTTCTTAATACCAAATATTTTCTTTAACCAATTCATTTTAGACCACCTTTACATATCGCAACAATATTATATATCAAATTCGATACTTTATCAAGCTGTTCAAAAAAACATACTACCGAAATAGTATGTTTCATTTATACCAATTTGTTAATAATTGTTTTACAATTACCACAAGTTATGTGGAAAGGTTTGTGAGAATGAATTTTAGGGTGTTTGCGAGTCCCTAAATTTCTATTTAAACAATTTATTTAACAAAATTAGGTAACTTATTTAATTAGTCTTCTCTTTTCTTTGCTGTAAAAGCAACAGAGGCAAGACTTACTAGTCCTAGACCAGCATATACTAAGATATTATCATTAGTTTCTGGATTTTTAACGTTTTCTGTTCCACCTTGATTTCCATCACCAGTTGTTCCTGGTTCTGTAGTTCCTGGTTGTTGTCCTTCAGTATTACCACCAACAGTAGTATTACCTTCATCATCAGTGTTAACATTAGAACCTTTTGTTAAAGTAGCTTGAATAGCACTAGCATCTTTAGTGTTATCACCAACAAGTAAATCTCCAACAATAGCACCATTAAATTCTGCATCTTTAACAAAGCCTTCAAGATTTGTTAATAATTTTTCAGCTATATCTTTTTCAGCAGCAGTAATAGCAATACCAGGTAATGGTTCACCATCTTCATCTTCAGCACTATTTAATACAGCTCCACCATCAATAACTGATTTTTCATCTAAGGCAGTTTTTGTCTTACTCCAGTTGTTAATTACTATTGCATTTGTTTTTTCAGATGTATAAGTACCACCATTTAATGTAATAGTTGCTGGACTTGCATATGTTGTTCCTTCTTCACTACTTTCTACTTGAATAGCAGCACCAACAGCATTGATTCCGCCATTCATATCTCCTGCTTCATCAACGTGTTCACCTTTAGCAGTAACAGTAGTTCCATTAAATGTAATAGAACCAGCTTTAGCGCCAACACCACTATCTCCTTCAATTGTAGCCTTTCCAATAGTTGTTATAGCATAACCAGCTTGATATAAAGCCATGCCTTCTTTACTAACTAATTTTGCTCCATCATAGATTGTAACTTTAGCAGGATTTTTTTCTGCTTCTTCAACACATCCTTCAACACTGAAAGCAAATCCTGATTTAGATAATAAAGTTCCTTTAATATCAATTGTAGCATTAACAGCACTTCCTAATTGTGCAGCGCCCTTGTCACTAAATAATCCAACAGCAGTATCTGTTGAATCTTTTGATCCAACTGTTACATTTGTATCAACAGTTAAATGAGAACTTCTTCCTAGAACAACAAATAAAGTCCCTCCAGTATTTCCAGTTCTATAAATTGTACTTCCTTCTTTACCAGTAACTACTAAAGTACCTTTCTCAACTTTAATATTTCCACCAGTTAAAGAAACCTTGTGTCCATCTAAATCAAGTGTAACTTTACCGCTGATTGTAACGGCAGTAAATGTTTCATTAGTAATATCTTTTAAAACAGTTACAGTTACATTTTCTTCAGAATCTTTAACATCTGCTAAAGCTTGTGTTAAAGTAGTAAATTCATGTTTATAACCGTCTTTATCAGTATATCTTGCGACATTATCAGCATGAACACCCATAGCCATTACAGCGAATGCCATAACAGCAATTGCAAACATTTTTAAATTTTTCATTTTTTTCCTCTTTCCTTTCTATGTCCTAATTATACCCCCCCCCGTATGATATTTGTCAAGATATATTTTTACTAATTTTTGACAAATATCGCTTATTTACAAAAAAAGATATAATTTCCTTATATTATATTACTAATATTTTAAATAATTACTAAATAGAAAAAACATCCTCTATTTGGATGTTTCACTAAAAAATATAAGATAAATATAATATATTAGGTGATATAATGAGACCAAGACCTAATCCCACTTTCTATATTCTTTTAGCTTTAGGCTTATGTATTTTAATATTTTATCAATTAATTATTACGTTTATTTTACCTTTTAGATACAATATTTTTATCTTAACCCTTGAAATATTCTTCTTATTCTTCGCTATCAGTCGCATAGTATGGTTTTAAAAACTCTTCAGTTTTATAAACATAATCGAGAGCCTTTCGCATATTTTTACATTTTTCAAACTCACTACCCCTAAATTCTATTTTGGGAACTAAACTAATTAAGATAAAGAATAGTTCTTCTTCCTCTTTATTTAAAGGATTAATACTTTTATATCTTTCATAAAGAGAAGAAAATTCTAAATCAATGGCACTTCTTTCATAAAACTTAAACAAATCTAAGACAGGAGTGTCAAATTTAGCATTATCCCAACTAATTAAGTAATCTTTATCACTTTTAAGATAATGATCCATACTTAAATTATTATGAATTAGAGAAAGTCTTTCTCTTCTTTTATTTTTAACTTTACTATACCAATCATCTAAATTAGAATTAGAAAAATCTAAAGCGGCTTTAATCTTGGAATAGTTTCTTACAAATTCATATTCGGAAGGACTCATATAAATAGGAATTAAAAACATTTCATATTGTTTTTGATAATAATCTTTTAAATAAAGGATATTACTTAAAATATTTTCATAGATTTCTTTATAAGTTTCTTCTTCTACTTCCTTATTATAAGAGGTTTTGGAATGTAAAAGCCCCACTAAAGAGATTAAATCTTCACTTTTTTGGGGATTTATTTTTTCTTTATCTTCAATATATTCATAAATGTAATTATCACTTCGACTATCGATATATATTTCGGGAAAATAATTAAAATTACGACTTTTTAAATAATTAAAGATACTCGGAATATCTTTATTTTTAGGTCTTTCTTTAACGACAAAGTTGCCACTGGTGCTTTCCATAACCATACATTTACCTCTAATGGTATAGCGATAAGGTTTATAAATACTTTTTAAATGATCTAAATTATTCATCACATTTTGGAATTAAGACTTTATCACCGGTAGCAAGTTCATCTAAGTTATTGTATTCTTTTATTAAGGATGATGGAACATTATATAAGGTACTAATGGTTTCGTAAGTTTCACTTTCTTTTACAATATGGATGTGATAAGTAACATAGGTATCATCATCTAAAGGAACTGATTCCATAATGGTTTTTTCTTCTTCTGGACTTATTCTTTCTTCTTCACTATCTTCTTTTACCTCTTCTTTTTCTTCTAAAATGCTCATTTCTTCTTTTAAATCATCATCTTTAACTTCTTCAAATAATTCTTCTCTTTCTTCTTCGCCTTCCGCTTCAAGGGAATATTCAATATTAACTTTTAGCTTATTACCCTCTAAAACATCATAAGAAAAGTCTTCAATATTAAATTCTAAAGTATCAGTTTTAATGCGATTATTAAGTTCAACCGTAAAAGGAAGCGTATATTTAAAGTTTTCACTATTCACACTTACTTCATGGCTACGATATTCTCCAGTTACATAAAAATTACCTAAAACAACGCCATCATTGACATTAAAATCATGTTCTAAAGACATTTTGGTTATTTCATATATCGGTGTTTTAAAAGGAATTACACTCTCAAAAGGTATTTTAACAAACATATTATCATCTCCTAGAAAATACTATGATAGAAAAAAAATAATATAACTTTACGCTATATTATTTTTAAATATTTCTTTATATATATCACTATATTTACTGACCTTTTTAATTTCTAACTTATCAAGGATCTTTTTAGGGATTTCTTTTAAGTCGCTCGCATTATCTAAAGGTATATAAATTGTTTTAATCCCGGCATTATAAGCGGCGATAATTTTTTCTTTAATGCCCCCCACTTTTAAAATGTCTCCTTTTAGAGAAATTTCCCCCGTAAATGTTGTTTTACTATCAATTATAACATTTTTAATTTTCGATAAAATAGCGGTAATAATTGATACTCCACAAGAAGGTCCTTCTTTTTTAGTGGAGGCATCTAAGAAATGCAAATGAATTGTTTTATCTTTAACGTCATCTTTCGAAATTAAATTATTTTCTTTTAAGTAAGAAAGTCCTACCATCACACTTTCTTTTAAAACATCTCCCAAAGAACCCGTTACAATAATTTCTTCTTTACCTTCATAAATACTACATTCTACTTTAAAGGTTATACCACCAAGAGGAGTATAAGCAAGAGCATTAACTACTCCCGGATAAGTAATATTAATATTTACTTCTTCTTTTAAGTCTTCTAAGTATTTACTTAAAGATTTTGTCGTTATCGTATAAGATGATTTACTAGATACGACTTTCGTAACTAAAGTTCTTAATACTCTTTTTAAGTTTCTAACTCCTGATTCTCTCGTATAATTATTAATTAAATACATTAAAGTATCATCTTTAATAACTAATTTTTTGGTTAAATTAAATTCATTATAAATACTTGGTAATAAATATTTTTTAGCAATATCTAATTTTTCATAAACATTATAACTAGATAGTTCAATAACCTCTAAACGGTCAATTAAAGTATAAGGAATATTACTTATTTCATTGGCTGTTAAAACAAACATTACTTTACTTAAATCAAATGGTTCTTCAATATAATAATCAGTAAAATATTTATTTTGGGTACTATCTAGAATATCAAGTAAGGTACTTGCGGGGTCACCCTTAAAATCTTTAACCATTTTATCAACTTCGTCAATTAAAATAACCGGATTATTAGTATTACATTTTTTTAAAGCTTCGATTATTTTACCAGGTAAAGCCCCAAGATAAGTTCTTCTAGAACCAATAAGTTCGGTTGAGTCATTTAAACCTCCCACACTTATTTTATAAAATTCCCGGTTTAAAGATGAGGCAATACTTTTAGTAATCGTTGTTTTACCAACTCCGGGAGGCCCTACTAAACAAATGATGGGACTCGGAATATCATTATTTAAATTCTTCACATTTAAATAATCAATTACTCTATTTTTAATTTTGGTTAAACCATAATGACTTTTATTTAAAGAACTCATTACTTTTTTAGCATTTAGATTTTCTTTACTACTAATATTCCAAGGTAAATATAAAACCCAATCTAAATAGCTTTGTAAAGAAGCTTTTTCCGGAGAAGAGGTACTCATTCTTTCTAATTTTTTAATTTCCCCTTCTAATTTTTCTTTCGTCTTCTTCTCTAAAGTTAATTCATTTAATCGATCATAATAAACTCTAACGTTTTCATTTTCATCTTTAATTCCTAAAACACTTTCAATTTCTTTTAGTTTTTCTTTTAAATAATATTCTTCTTGTTCTTTAGAAAGCCGCATCTCGACACGATTTTCAATTTTTTCTTCTAGTTTTAAATATTTTATTTCTAATTTAATATCTTTAATTAAATTAATGGCTCTTTTTTCGTAATTAGCCTCCACCATATAAGGCATCTTTTTTTGCGGTTTTAAAGGTAAGAAAGTTGTAATGGCATCCGTTAAAAAATCTAAGTCTTCATTATCTTTAATCATACTAACAATACTATTAGTAATATTAGGAGAAGCATCAATATATTCATTTAAAGTATCTTTTAATTTTTTCTTAACAACTTCTTTACCATTTTCCTCTAATTTAGGTAAATTTATATCCATAACTGAGGCACTGATAATGTCATCACTATAAGAGGTATATTCACAAATTTTAACTCTCTTTTCGCCTTTTAAAGTTAAACGAAGATTACCATTAGAAAGTTCTAATTTACTTTTAATTAGAGATACGACTCCTATTTTAGGTAAGTCTTCAATGGAAGGTTCTAGTTCATTACCACTTGGACTAACAATTAAAATACGATTAGCAAATTTTTTATTAGCTATTTTGACAATCTTTTTACTTATCTCATCTTTTAGTTCAATTTTAATTTCTTGATAAGGTAAGATAACGAGGTCTTTCATCAGCATAACAAGTATTGTGTAGTCCATTTCACACCTCCAAAAACATAAATTTTATTATAATGAAAAATACTTTTTTTGTAAAGAAAAAATAAGTGAAATTTGAAGAAAAATTACTTAAATTTTTTAACCATTTTTTAATCTTAAAATTTTTCTTAAAAATTGTTTGTTTTGGGTTGTAAAAGCAAAAATTTTGGTATATACTAAACGTTAAGAAACGCAAGTGTTAGGCGTTGCTATATGCTTAAGCTACCTTTATGGTAGTATTTTTTTATTTTATATTTTAAACCAAATGTCAGGATAAAGACATGAAAAATTTTAGTAGAGAGGATTAAAAACCGAAATTAAAAGGAATTTAATCCTTTTTTGACGA
>CANQBI010000001.1 GCA_947589435.1 uncultured Bacilli bacterium | reverse complement strand
TCTGAACAGAAGTGAACAGCTCTGAACAGAAGTGAACAGCTCTGAACAGAAGTGAACAGCTCTGAACAGAAGTGAACGGAACAAGTTCCGTTCACGCTTTAAAAGCCTATTATTAATTTAAAATGTATTTTCCCTTACTATCTTTTTTTGATGTTCCTGTCCATACAACTAAACCCATATCTATTAATTTATTCAATAATTTTACTGCTGTTGTTTTTCCTCTATCAATTAGTTTTGCTGTTTCCTCTGATGTTATTTCTCCTTTGTCATAAAGTGTTGTTAACACTTTTCTTTCTGCATAATTTAAACTATCCCATACTTCTTTAATTTTACCATTTCTAAGCATACTTTCTTCTTTTCTTTTACTACGAGTTACAATATTATTATCTAATACTAATAGAACTGAACTATGCTCTGGTTCTGTATATACAGGCTCTTTTAAAAAGAAGTTTTTCATTTCAATATAAATTCTTTTAACACCTTCATTTAATTCTCTTACAATACCCATTTCATTTAATACTCTAGATATTTGAGGATTTCTAGAATATCTTTTAGTTTTCATTGTATCTATAGTAACAAATCCTCCAAGTTTACCTGGACTTTTTATTTCTAATCTATCATCAAATAATTTAACGGTAATATAATCTCCATTGTTACTATAATCTCTATGAATAACAGCATTTATTAAACCTTCATACCAAGCAAATTCTGGATACTCTGGCACTGTTTCAAATATCCCATTAGGATTTAAATGCGTAAATTCTCTTAATTGGGAATTAATAAATTCTTTAGCATTTTCAATTGTTTTATAAAGACATGAGTCAAAAGTTCTATCTTTAACGATATTCATTTCAGCTCCTAGCTGAAATGTATTTCCTTCAAACTTTAAAACTCTTACCCTAGCTCCTGGTAAGTATACTGTCGGATTTTTACCAAATAAAAGCATTCCCGCTTTAGTTAAGTGAAACTTCCCATCTTTTTCTTTTAAAAATCCTCTAGCTTTTAATAATTGTTCATTAGATATATCAGTATCTATTTTTTGTTTATATAACTCTACCATTTCTAAATCTACATCTTCTATAGAAGTATCTATTAATATTTCCCCTTCAAAATCTCTTTCCCTTCGATCATACTCTAAACTTCTTATTTGTTCTAAAGTTAATTTAATTGAAGAATCCCCTTCTCTATAATATACTTCATCTTTATTATTCTTTACTATATAATTTATTTCTGGTTCTATATGAAATAATAATATATAATCATCTTCATTTTTATAATTTTTTATAGGGACTAATTCACACTTACATATTGGTGTTGGTTTTAAATAATTAGTAACTACTTTTTCACATTCATTTAACTTTTTAGTGCCACAAAAATTAAATCCCTCAATTATACCACTATCAGATATACCTACTACTAAAGTACCTCCATTAGCATTAGCAAATGAAGCAATTTCATTTGCTAAATCTTGTAAAGATACTTTAGCACTCTTTCTTTCTAAATATAAATTTTCTTGTCCCCTACTAACATATTCTAATGTTAAACTACTATTAATACTTGATATTTTCATTATTACCCCCTATGTATTGTTATTGATACATTAACTATACTATATATTAAATATAAAGTCAATATTAATTGTATAATAAATTATACAATTAAAAAACTGATAAAATTTATCAACTTTTACATTAATATTTTTATCAGTTTCTAATTTATCATTATACCTTGTATCGAACACTTAGCCGGTGCCGGTAATATTTATATAAATAATATATAATATCTTCTATCGGCACAACTTTAATTATCGCCATAATGCCGCCTTGGGAGATATTCATAATCATTTAATAGTTGTTATTGTATAAGGTTGTTGTTCAGTTCCAAATCCTATTAGCCCTGCTGTGGATGACAGATAGAAGACTGGGCGAACCGCATACGCATTGGTCACATTGATATTATTCCAGAGCAAGGCGCCGTCTGCACGCACATACCACGCATAGCTTGAGCCATACTTAGTCATTGTCCATTCAATGTAATTACTATATGTTGAACTACTACTTAATCCATGTGTTATATCTAACCAACTATTTGTATTTCCACTACTACTATATGTCCATGAGTTATAATAATCACTTGCATACATTAAGCCTATCCTATATTGACTTGTTGTTTTTGTCTTTGTTTCTGATGTTGGAGGAGTTAGCCATGAACCTTCATTGTCTCCTTTCCACCAATTTACTTCTGCTATGTATGGTTTTATTCTTGCATCTATTGTATTTCCTGTATAGAATGTGTCATTTAGGTATTTTCTTGCTGTTGCATTTGTATTATCCCAATCGTAGTTACCACTACTTGACCATGCTTGGCTTGTATTTGATGGTGTTGCCTTTATTACTTTTAACATCCCTGCTTTTAATCCTAGCGTACTTTCTTCTGTTCCGTCTGTTACCCCTATTATTCTATACATATTATTGGCATTTGTTTTGCATTTTTCTGGATTTTCATATGCTCCTAAACATATATAGTTATTTAATACTTTATCGTAATCTCCTTTAAATCTATACAATCCTTCTACTACTGTTGTATGTTGTCCTCCTCCGGCATATGTATTATCATTTGTTGCTTTTAATACTTCTAAGGCTGGTCTTCCATTGGCAAAGTATAATGTACAGTATATTGTCTTCTTGGTTGTGATTGTTGCTGTATGACTTATTTCTTCAAAACTTATATATTGTCCTGTATCAACTATTTCACTTCCATCCTGGTATGTACACTTAGCTCCTGAATATAAATATTCACTTGTACTTGGCCATGCTGTTCTACTTGTGTCTTCTTTATAACTATAATCTGGTTGCTGAATCATTATAGATAAGGCTTTATCTTTATTTTCAAATATATCTACTGTTTTGATATCCTGTAATACTTTATTTTTATGATTATTAACCATATTTACAATAGAATAACCTTCAAAAACAATTACCCCTATTGTTATTAGAATTAATCCATATACAAATATTCTTTTCTTCATTTAATGTTCCTCCTTAACTAGTTTTATCAAAATATGTATGACATATATTCTTTCCTGTTGTTTTAAAAGTAAACCCTTTACTTGAATCATAATTTACTTCTGTTGCTATATTTGTATTATTACATTCATAATCAGCCATTTCATAACCTTCTGGCACTGTATCTCCCAAGATGTAATATTTATTGTTCCTTACAGTTACAATATCACCAGTGTCAGATTGTAAGTAAATTATTACTTTTACATCTCCATCTTTTTCTTCATATGGTGTTAAGTTAAAACTATAATATATTCTACATACTACTTGTTTTGGTTTATCTTGTGATATTTTTACTGTTACTGTTCCATCTTCTTTTATAGAATATGTTTTATCTCCATCCATTTCATACTTTCCATCAGTTGGAATACAATTACTTCTTTTTTCATCTAATACATAATTACTTTTAACATCTAAAGGTGGAGTATCATACACATCATACTTCTTTAAATCTAATCCATTTTGAATATAATATAAAACATTAACATCTGATGGTTGATCTAAAGGACTAGTATCTCCTTTACCACTAAAGTTACCTACTTTACTAGTAAATATAGGTACTGGATCTGTTTCATAATTATAATAAGCATAAGTATTCTTAATAATATTTTTAATTAATATTAAGACTAATGCTAAAATAATAAAACCCACTAATAAATAGACTTCTTTATGTTCTAAATGTTTTAATTTTTCTAGTCTTTCTTTAATCATATACTTCCCTTTTCTTATTTATTTTTATTATTTGTTATATTTAAATAAATTATACAATTGTTATAAATACCGAAATAAAAATACAAATAAAATATTCCAATTAAGTCGCTTATTGGTATATATTATATTTATATTATATCTCAACTTATGCCATAAATCAATATCTCAAATAATGCCTATGTATAATTTTAGTGTGATTTAAATATGAATAATTTAAAAACATTAAGAAAAGCAAGAAATTTATCACAAAAAGAAATTGCTAATGATTTAAATATAAGTCAAAATGGATATTCGCAATACGAAACTGAAAAAAGAACTATGTCCACTATTACATTAAAAAAATTTGCTAGATATTTTAATACATCAATTGATTGTATAGTAGGTTTAACTGATATTATTACTAAATATCCCGAATCTAAAATTATCCCAATAAATTCTAATATGACTAGATTAAAAGATATAAGAGAAGATAAAGACTTACTTCAAAAAGACGTTGGAAATATATTAGGTATTACAAGAAGTGGTTATAAAGAAATTGAAAGATGCGCCAATGATATACCTATTAATAAATTAATTAAACTTGCTTTATTTTATAATGTTCCTATTGATTATATATTATACGCAACTGATGAAAGAATACCTCATAAAAGAAAAATAAATTTTATTTAAGCCTTAAAGCGACATACAATTAACAACTTTTATCATGTTTTATATAATTTTTTTATGAACAGATTAAAAGTGTTAAGAAAAGAGAAAAACATTTCTCAAAAAAATATTTCTGAAGATTTAAAAATTAGTCAAATTAATTATTCAAGGTATGAAACTGAAAAAAGAGCCATACCTTTAAATAAATTAAAAGATTTTGCTAATTATTTTAAAGTATCTATAGACTATTTATTAGGACTTACTCAAATAAAATGCGAATATAAACCTTCTAAAATATATCATACTAATTATAATATGAATAGACTTAAAGAAATTAGAGAAGATAGAGATTTAATTCAAGAAGATATAGGCAAAGTCTTAGATATGAGTAGAAATGGTTATGCCGAATATGAAACTGGTGCTAAAAACATTCCGGTTTATAAATTAATAAAATTAGCTTTATATTATAATGTTCCTATTGATTATATTTTATATTTAACAGATGAAAGAGTTCCTCATAAGAGAAAGTAACTCTTTATTTTTTATCGTTCGGTTAAATTTTGAACGATTGAACGATTTTTTATACAATATTATCATTTTTGTTATATAATATTACTTAAAGGGGAATTGTTTATGAATGATAATATTGATTATAATCAAAAATATATTGAAAAGTTATATAAAGAAATTTATGCAAATATTAAATATGAAACTACAGTATCTATAAATCAACAATTAACATTTAATTATATTAAAGATGCTTTTAATGAAGTTAATATTGATATTAATGATAATAGTATTAAAAAGAATTTACATTTAAAAAATGAACAAGACCAATATACTAATTTAGCACTTTTACTATCTGACCAAAATCCATTTACTATAAAAGTTGCTTCTTATGAATCAACTTCTAAAACTAATTTTTTAGATAGAAAAGAATTTAGTGGTTCATTATTAGAAATATATGATAATGCTTTAACTTATTTAAAACTTAATTCGGCAACTTATGGCTTAATAGATAATTCAATAAGAAAAGATATAGAGGAATATCCTGAATTTGTTTTAAGAGAAATTATTTTAAATTCTTTAATCCATAGAGATTATTCCACGATTACTTCTAATATTATAAATATATATAAAGATGAAGGTATAGAATTTATTAGTTATGGTTCTTTATATGGAAATATAACAATTGAAGATGCCCTTGCAGGCCTATCAACATCAAGAAATCCTTATTTACAAGCTATATTTATGCGTTTAAAAAGAGTTGAAGCAATCGGAAGTGGTTTAAAAAGGGTAAATGAATATTATAAAAATATTAATTTAAATTTAGAAATTAATGCCCTACCAGCTTCATTTGTTGTTAAGCTTCCCAGAATAACTTTAATAGAAAATGATGATGATAATAAGGAAGAAAAAACAATTATTAATTATTTAAATAGTCATAATGAAGTAACCAGAAAAGAAGCCGAAAAGTTAATAAATAAAGAAAAAACCACAACTTCCATAATATTAAACAAAATGACTGATAATAATATTATTAGTAAAATAGGAAATGGCCCTAGCACAAAATATATATTAAAATAGATATGTATTGCATATATAATTAAAATTAGTATATAATATTTATGTAAGGAAAAGAGATGTCTAATTTATATTAGATATTCTCAGTCCAAAATAGACGGTATTGAGCATCTATCATAACTGGTAGATGCTCTATTTTTCTATTATATACAAAGAAATTATTACACTCAAACGTAATAATTCTTAATTTTTGAAAGTTATTACGGTTAAACGTAATAACTTTACAAATAATGAATAATAATATATAATAGTTATTGAGGTGAATATTATGCTTATAAGAGAGGACTATTTATCTAAAATTAGAGGGTTTTATGATTCTAATTTAATTAAAATACTTGTAGGAATAAGAAGATGTGGTAAATCTATTATTTTAAATCAAATAATAGATGAACTTACCACTAAGAAAAAAATTCGTAATGATCATATTATTAATATTAACTTTGAATTTATTGAATATGAAGAGTTAACTGATTATAAAAAACTAAATAAATATATTAAGGAGCAAATTAAAGATGATAAAATATACTATGTCTTTTTAGATGAAATTCAAAATGTTGATAACTTTGAAAAAGTAATTAATTCCTTAAGGGCTTCCGTTAAAAATATAAGTATATTTTTAACGGGTTCTAATAGTAAGTTATTATCTGAAGAATTATCTTCTGATTTATCCGGAAGATATGTTTTATTTAATATAAATCCTCTATCATATAAAGAATATATTTCTTTAACTAAAAAAGATGGAAATGACTTAAATACATTTTGGGATTATGCTAAATGGGGAGGACTACCTAATAGATGTGAATTTACAAATGAAACGGATATTAAAAACTATTTACATAGTGTATATGACTCAATTATCTTAAGAGATGTTGTTAAAAGGCTTAATTTAAAAGATACTTTTCTATTTGATAAAATACTCCAATATTTAATTGAAACAATGGGTAGAGAATTTTCCGCAGATAATATTATTAAATATTTAAGTAAAGAATATAAAAAAATATCTAATGAAACATTATATATTTATATAGATGCTTTATGTAAAGCTTTAATTATTAGAAAAGTATATCGTAATGATTTAAATGGTAAAGGGGTCTTAAAAACTTTAAATAAATATTATGCAACTGATTTAGGTATTGCCCAAATAAAAGTTAATAATCCCGAATTTAAAAATTATATTATCTTAGAAAATATTGTTTATAATGAACTTATCAATAGAAACTATACTGTCTATGTTGGTAAAACTAAAAAAGGTGAAATAGACTTTATTGCCAAAAAAGATGAAGAAACTAAATATATTCAAGTTACTTATGAAATAAAAGATAATAAAGAAGTAATAGAAAGAGAATTTGGGGCCTTTAAAGATATTCAAGATAACTATCCTAAATATGTTATTTCTTTAGATAAAGAAGACTTATCTAGAGATGGTATTATTCATTTAAATTTAATTGATTTCTTACTAGGTAGTGAATTTTAGTGCAGTAAAATTAAATTATAATACTTATTTATAGGTTAAAGCGGCAAAAATTTGCTGCTTTTTCGCCGCTTTTGAATACTTTTTGCCGCTTTTTTGCCGCTTTTTTGCCGCTTTTAGATATTTTTCGCCGCTTTTTTGCTAGTTTTGCTAGTTTTTTGCTAGTTTTTGCTAGATTTTTGCTAGATTTTTGCTAGTTTCGTCTACTTTTTTGCTAGTTTTTGTTAAAGTTTTAAAAATAATTAATCTAAAAATGTTTAGTGTGCGAAAATATGTATTGACATTCATTTGTTTGTGATATATAATTAAAATGACTCAACAAAAAAGTATAAAAATTAATCTATACTTATTATTTCTTTATTAGATATAAATACATATCTTTCATAATTATTATAATCTTTTTCTATTAAAACATAAGAATTATTTAAATAAATTGATGCAAGTTCTTTTATCTTACTTCCTTCTTTATCTCCTATTTCAAAAGCTATTAAATAATCTTCTTTTAAATTATCTTTTAATCTTTCTAAAATAACTTTATAAAAATATAATCCATTATCTTTTGCAAAGATAGCCCTCTCTGGTTCATATTTTATCTTATCAGATACTTCGGAATTATATGGGACATAAGGAGGATTACTAATAATTAAATCATATTTATTATCATCTTCATAATTATTAATATCTTCATTAATAAAGTTAATATCAACATTATTATTTTTAGCATTAATATTAGCTAAATCTAAAGCCTCTTTACTTATATCAATGGAGATAATCTCACATTCGATATTTTTCTTTAAAGCAATACTAATACACCCACTACCAGTACCTATTTCTAATATTTTAGGATTACTTAGATTTAATTTCTTTAAATACTTAATAGTTTTATCTACTAAGTATTCAGTTTCAAATCTTGGTATTAACACATTTTCATTAACTAAAATATTTAAATTATAAAAATCTACATTGCCAATAATATATTGGACTGGATAACCACTTTTTAACTTTTTTAATCCTTCTTCAAATTTTTCTTTAGGTAAATATTTTTTTAATAACTCTACATCATAATTATCTATCATATTTCTTTTTTAATACTTTCCGATATTCTTCATTTTTTCCAGAATTATCTAATTCTAAAAATGTTTTAATGTCTCCCACATGAACATGTTTTGTTCTTCTTTCACATTTAAAGCAAAAAGCCTCATTAACTACCCCAACTTTAGCGCTATTCTTAACAGGAAAAATTTGTCTTGTTCCACACTCTAAACAAGCATACTCATTAAAACTAACACTCATAATTAATTATTTTCACCTTGTAATTTTAATCTTAAGTCTTCTGTAATTAATGCTTCAATAATAGGGTCTAGATGACCATCCATAACTCTATCAAGTTCCATAACCGAGAAATTAATTCGATGATCGGTAACTCTATTTTGCGGATAATTATAAGTTCTAATTTTCTCAGATCTATCTCCAGTTCCAATCTTACTCTTTCTTTCGGCTTCTACTGAGGCATCTTGTTTTTGTTTCATTTCATCGTGTAATTTTATTCTAAGAAGCTTCATCGCATTTTCTTTATTTTTTAACTGACTTCTTTCTGTTTGACAACCTACCACTACCCCCGTTGGAATATGGGTGATTCTAACTGCAGAGTTAGAAGTATTAACAGATTGTCCACCAGCCCCACTTGAATGGAAAACATCTATCTTTAAATCACTTTCTTTAATTTCAATATCCACATCTTCTACTTCCGGCATAACTAAAACTGTGGCCGTTGAAGTATGAACTCTTCCTTGCGTTTCCGTAACAGGTACTCTTTGAACTCTGTGAGAACCACTTTCATATTTTAATTTAGAATAAACATTATCCCCTTTAATCATACATTCAATTTGCGAAAAACCACCACTAGTGCCTTCAATAGCATTTAAAACTTCTATCTTCCAACCATTATTCTCCGCATAATAAGAATACATTCTAAATAAATCACCAGCAAAGATATTAGCTTCATCTCCCCCTGCTGCTCCTCTTATTTCCATAATAACATTCTTACCATCATTTTCATCTTTTGGAACAAGTAGTATTTCAAGTTCACTTTTAAGACTTTCTATTTTAGCAGTTAAACTTTCAACTTCACTTTCCGCTATTTCTTTAAACTCTGGGTCATTTATCATACTTTTAGCTTCTTCTAAAGCTTTAGTAGTATTTTTATATTCATCATACTTATTAACTACTTCCTCTAAATCACTTTGTTCTTTAGATAATGTTTTTAACTTATTATAATCATTTAATACTTCAGGTTTAGTAAGTTCCTCTTTTAATTCATTATACTTTGCTACTATATTATCTAATCTTTCAAACATAATATCACCTTTTTCAAGAAAAATTATAACATTATAAAGGAAATCTAGCAATTAATTTGTTCTAAATTTCCTAATTATTTATCTATATTATAACTTTATTTATTTTATTTAACATTATTTCTAAAGAATTCATTATATCTTCAAAAGAAATATCTTTAGCATAAGTATATTTCTTTTGATAACTTTTCCACCTAATTTTTAATACATTACTATTTTTAATTGTGTTTAAAGTTTCTATAATATTCCCTATATATTCTCTTTTAGAAAATGTTTTTTGGATAGCCATTCTTAAATTATCTATATTAATATTATCCCAATCTTTCGTATAAATTAAATAAATATCATAAAAATCTTTCATTCGACCATTTAATTCCACTCTACTTAAAATAGTTTCTAATTTTTCAGCAAGGATAGTTTCTAAATTATAAGCCCATAAATTGATATAATCATTTCTTAATAATGGTTTATATTTATAACTTATCTCTTGAGGTGTTATAGGATCTCCCGTAGCAATATCAATATGAAATTTTTCTATTATTTTATCTATTTCAACTTGAAGATTAATACGAAAACCACCATATTCATCTTCTTCTCTAATTTTATCAATACTTAAATAACTTAACTTAGCATTATCATTGAGATTAATTGCTATAATTTCTTTAATCATTTTTATAATCTCCTCTTGGGAAAAGTTTACATTTTTTAAAGCCGAGTCTATATCCATTGTAGTTCTATTTTCTATACCAAATAAAACACTAATATAAAATCCACCCTTTAAAATAAAATTATCTCTATATCTACTTTCATACAATCTTTCAATAAATCTTTCATACATATAAAGTCTTAATAAAGTGTTAAAATCAACATCTTTTTCTTTAGAAATATTCTTTAATCTATCTTTTAAACTTCTACTAGTCACAAAAAACCTCTATATAATTCATTACTTCCTCTTTTATTCCCATAGCATCAGCATATTTAGAAAGTTTTATTAAATCTTTATCTTTTCTTTTTACATATTCTTTAACACTGTATTTAACTAATTCTAAATCCATTCTTTTTTTAGACCTAATAATATCACAAATACATCTTTCTTTATCATAGGCCCTTACTTTATTACCTAAAGGAGTTTCAACCTCGATAAGTCCTAACTCATAAATATCATCAGAAACATAAAAGACATCATTATCTTTTAGATGAGGACTATTGTAATTTTTTCTTACCGTTATATCATATTCCTTACTTGGAGCTTTATTAGATAGATTATGAAAATAAAGAGCAGTCATATGTGAAAATATTGTATTAGGCATACTAAGATTAAAGATATAATAAAAATCTTCAATTATATTTGGGTCCATATATACCCCATTACCTACTCTTTCAACCATTCCTTTTTTCCACATAATATTTAGATACATTCTGTGAATACCTAAATTGGTTAATTCTTTGGAAGTAATATATCCATTATGCATTTTCATAAGTGATTTAATAATTTCGATATTACTTTCTTCTTTAAATTCTTCAATTGTTTGTTTTTCCATTATTATCGCCCTTTGACAAATCTACTGAAATTTTATCATTTATCAGTTAATTTGTCAAGATAATGAATTTTACCAAGTGTTTAATTTATTTTTATAATAAGATGGTATTAATGTAATGGAAGGATTAATTTTCTTTAAAATTGGTCCAATATAAGGTTTATTTTCACTATCTGAGAATATACATTCTAATTCTTCTTTAATATCTTTAGGAGCCTCTACAAAAGACATTAATTTTTTTAAAAAATCTTTATTATTATAAATATAAATTTCTCCTTCACTAAATATATAACTCATAACCATTTTACTATATAAATAAATATCATTATCTTTTTGTGAAAACTCTCTATTATAGATTCTTTCTAAAGTATGTGAAGCTTTAGGGTCTAAATCGTAACTAAGGTTACCATAAGCAAAATTATCGGTATCTATAAAAATAGGATTGTTATTATTATCAATTAAAATATTGTTATATTTAATATCCCCTAGAGTAAGGTTATTATCATGAGCAAACTTTATCGCGGCATCTCCTTTAATAAACATTTTTATTAAATCATTTCTACTTTTAATGTGTCTAAGATAAGCAAAAGAAGGATAACCAAAATGTTCTTTAACAAAAGGCATATAATAACCAATTATTTTACCATCAAGTCTAACTAACCCTAAAGGAAAGGTAAAATAAGGATTTTTTAAAGATATTAATAATTCTAATTTTTTAAACTTATTATCTAAATTAGTATCTTGCACAAAAAATCTTTTAAAGGCTAAATTATCATCTATTTTATAGATTTTTCCTTCATCACCTTTACCATAACATTCATAATCACTTAAACTAGCAATATCGATGATATTCGATTTAGTTTTTATTTTTTTACCACTAAGTAAAGTTTCCATTTCTATCTTATCCTTTCTAATATTTTTCCTTGTTCTTCACTTATTAAAGCTTCACTTGGATTAATACTTTTTAAAATATCTCCAATATAAGGTTTATTACCATATCTTGAAAATAATAACCTCAAAGCATCTTTTTCATATTTATTTATATTCATCATATTAATCATTATTGGAAGCATTCTATCATTTATATGAGTATATAATTCATCACAAAAAAGTTCTAAACAAAATTTACCAAAAAGATATTTATCTATTTCTTGATAATTAAGAGAAGAATATTTTTCTTCAACATCATCTATTTGATATACTTTTATATCATAATCAAAACCTGAAAAGGCATAATTATCCGTATCGACAAAGACAGGATTATCATTAGTATCAATAATAATATTTCCTAAACGAAAATCCCCAAGAGTTATTCCCTTTTTATGAATTCTTTTTAAAGCATCAGATAAAGATATTACCATTTTTAATAATTTAGGGTATTCTTTAAGATAATTTAATTCTGATAAACTACTATAATCTTCGCTTGGCTTTATATAAGGCATTAAATAACCTTCTTTATAACCATCACTAAATCCTACTATTTCGGTAGGAAAAGCAAAAGAAGAATCTTTAATTTTTTTTAATACTTCAATTTTTGAAAATTTATTTTTAAGTTTATCTTTCTCTCTTAAAAGATTAAACATTTTAAAAGCTGTATTATCATCTATCTTATATACTGTACCTTCCGAACCATTTCCTAAAAAGGAATATTCTTTCCCCAACTTACTTTCATCTAAAATAGCATATTTATCTTTTTCTATATTTATTTCTTCTCTTCTATAATATCCCATAATTTTCCCCTTTAATTAAGGGTATATTGTAGCACTTTTTAACTAAAATGACAATAAAAAAACAGGAATTTCCTATTTCTTATTCATTATCAAGTTCAAATGGAATATCACCTTTATTAATTAGTTCAGTAATTGCCATTTTAAGATAAGTTTCTAAATCTAAACCTATCTTATTTAAAACTTTTGAGGCTAATTCTAAATCTTTTGTTTCTACTTCAGCCTTTATTTCAGCATTCATATCTAATCCCCCATTCTTTATTTTCTTTATTAAGAATAGCACTTTAAATAAATTTATTCAAGTTATTTCTTCGGAATAACATGGATATTACAATGTTTGACTAAAGTAAATTCTTTTTCGACATTATCATGGATTTTTCTTACAATATTATCAACTTTATTTAAAGAAGTATTACCATCAAGAGCAATTTCTAAATCAATATATATTTTGCTTCCAAACATTCTCGTTTTTAAATCCTTAATGTCTATATTTTTATAACATTTTTTAACTAAATTTAATATTTTATTGTATGTTTCTTCATCACAAGCGGTATCCACCATTTCTTTAGTGGCTTCCCTAAAAATAGAAATCGCACTATAAATTATGAATAGGGATATTACCACACTACAAATAGGGTCTAAAATAGGAAGACCTAAACGAGAGGCTAAAATAGCGGCAAAAGAGGCAATACTAGATAGAGCATCACTCCGATGGTGCCAAGCATCAGCCTTCAGAGATGTAGAGTTTAATTTCTTCGCATAGTAATTCGTATAATGAAACATTGCCTCTTTAATAACAATCGAAATAAAGGCCGCGATTAAAGAAATTACTCCTGGAACTACTAACTTACTTCCCGATAAAATATTCATCATCCCTTTATAACCGATACCCATTCCGGTTAAAAATAACATAAATGAAAGAAGCGTTCCAAAAACAGACTCCATTCTTTCATGGCCATAAGGGTGCTCCCTATCCGCACTCTTACTCGACATCATAAGACCAAAGATAACTAAAATCGTCGTAATGACATCGGATAAAGAATGAACAGCATCGGAAACCATAGCTCCAGAATGACCAATTAAACCCGCAATTAACTTAAATAAAAACAATAAAAAATTAATTAAAATGGTAATAAAAGATATTCTAATACCAATATTTTTTAAAATTTTCATACAAAACCTCCGTAATAAAAAGTGAAACACTACTGTCTCACGTTTATTTATTAATATATGTTAATTTAAATAATAGTTAATTATTCACCCATATTTTCTTCATCATCAATGATAACTAAATCTTTTAAATCATCATCGTCATCATCACTATCATCTAAATCCGTATCATAGAAAATATCATCGTCATCATTTTCTTCATCTTCTATGGTATCTTCCGTATCTTCTTCAAGTTCAACTTCGGTATCTTCTTCATCTTCTACCACCATATCTTGAACATGATTAGTCGATAAATCCCAATAACCATTAGGAAGTAAAACAAATTTTTTGTTAATTGAAAGTAATTCAAAGAAATCCGCAATTCTATCTTCCACAGTTTCTTCTGGTAATTCTAAAACTTTACAAACTTTTTTAAATAAATCTAAAAGTTTCATCTTCTTACCATTTTGTTCTAAAACTAAATAAGCTATTTCATCATAACTCATTGATTCTAATTCTTCTTTTGATATATCTTTTAAATTCATAATTCTCTTCTCCATTCTACTCATTATATGCACATACTTATATATGTTACTATAATATTTGTATTACTATTTTCTTTTCTTCATTACTAAATTTATACATTAAAGTAATATCTTCATCAATTTCTAAGTAACCTTCATCTAGTTTATCTTCTACTAAATAGTCTTTTTCTTTAAGTAAAAAACTAAATTTTTTGTTTTTGATATCTATTACAAATAAAGACTCATTATTCTCTCTTTCATATCTTTTTTCTTTTAGAAATATCCGATTTATACTTTCATCATCTTCATAAATTAAATACTCATCTTTTTTAAACTCACACGTGACATTTTCATCATTAATGATTAAATTACCATCATTATATAAACGCCAGTTTATTAATGTTTTAATATAATCACCTCTTTTGTCTTAAAAACTATAACATAACAACTATATAATTTCAACATAATTTTAAATATTTTTTACATAATATTAAGGGTGACGATAAATTGCGCTTAAAAAGAATGGTTTTAAAGACGTTATTATTTGGCTTTTTAGCCTTTATTATTTCTTATGTTGGGATTAATATTTATGCTTTAATTACGCCAAAACTTAATATAACCAATAATGGAACATTTTATTTATATGATAACAAGGATACTTTGGTAGTTAAAGGAAGTAGTACCTCAACTTGGGCCGATTTAGAAGAAATTGATGAAAAGCTTGTAAATGCCGTTGTAACTGTGGAAGATAAAAAATTTTATACCCATAAAGGATTTGATATTTTAAGAATCGGTAAAGCCATGATGAATAATATAACAAGTGGACATATCGTCGAAGGGGCCTCCACAATTACCCAACAGTTAGTTAAAAACTTATATTTAGACTTTGATAAAACTTGGAAAAGAAAGTTTGAAGAAGCCTTTTTAACCGTCATTGCCGAAATTCAATACGATAAAGATGAAATCTTAGAAGCCTACCTTAACACGATTAACTATGGAAATGGTAATTATGGGGTTAGTAATGCTGCCAACTATTATTTTAATAAGGATGTCCAAAATCTTACTTTAGAAGAGGCTATCATTTTGGCAGGTATTCCGAAAAGTCCCAATAAATATAATCCGGTATCTAACTATGATGCCTCAATTAGCAGGGCTAAAGTAGTGGCCAAAGTTTTATATAATAACGAGGAAATTACCCAAGAAGAATACGATAGTTTAAACTTTGACAATGTTACTATTGTTGGTAAAAATAGTGAAAATAACTTACAAATGCTTATGTATTATCAAGATGCCGTTTATAAAGAACTAGAAGAACTCGGAATTAGTAAAAGTATTTTAGAAACAGGTGGTCTTAAAATATATACTAACCTTGATATGGCCAAACAAACTAGTTTAGAAAAAAATATTTTAAAAAATTTAAATTCGGAAAGTGAGGTTCAAGTATCCAGTGTTATTGTGGACCCCCAATCAGGTAAAATTGAAGCTTTAACCGGAGGATATGACTATAGTTTAAGTGCCTACAATAGAGCTACAGAATCAAAAAGACAAGTAGGTTCTACCATGAAAGCCTTCCTTTACTATGGAGCTTTAGAAAATAATTTAATATCTTCTTCTAAATTTAAAAGTGAATACACTACTTTTAATATTAATAATAAAGAAAGTTATTCTCCCACTAATTCTAATGATAAATACGCGAATAAAGATATAACAATGGCCGCAGCAATTGCTTTTTCCGATAATATTTATGCGGTCAAAACCAACCTTTTTCTAGGACCAGAAGAACTTGTAAAAACAGCCAACAAAGCCGGAATTAAAGAAGAATTATTACCAGTACCATCGCTAGCCTTAGGTACGGGTGAAATAAACATCTTAGATTATGCTACGGGCTATAATACTTTAGCTTCTGGAGGATACAAAAAAGATTTATATTTAATTAGAAAAATAGAAGATGCTGATGGAGTTGTTATTTATACAAAAGAAGAAAAGAATAGTTTAGTCTTAAATCCTAATTATGTTTATATTTTAAATGAATTATTATCTAATACCACTAGTTCCGCATTTAGAGATTATACAAGTGCTACTGCGGTAACCATTGCCGGTAAATTATCCAGAAAATATGCTATCAAAACCGGAACTACGCCTACCGATTATTGGACAGTAGGCTATAATAAAGATGATTTAATGTTAGTTTGGTTAGGTTACGATAATAACCGTGAATTTACCAAAAGTTATAGCAGTGTTGCTAAAAACATCTGGGCCGATACAATGGAAGAAATCCAAACGGGTTATGAAGATAACTGGTATGATACCCCAAATGATGTGGTCGGAATTATTCTAGATGCTGTTACAGGTGAAGTTACCAAAGACTCTAGTAGAGCTGTAATGTACTACTACTTAAAAGGAAGTGAACCAAATATTAGTAAAGCCGAAGTTGTCAGTAAAGAAGATGAAAAAGAATAAAAAATATTGCATTTTTAAGATCTCTTAAGTATAATTAAATTAGAAAATGCAAGAAGTTGGCGTTGTCTTATAGGTTAGCTACCCCAGTATTCCTGGAGTAGTTTTTTGTATTATTAAAAAAGCATAACTTATTTTGTTATACTTTTATCTATTCTTTACTTATTGTAATTGTATATCTAACTTCTTTATCATCATTTTCTCGAGACATACTAATTTTATAATTATTATTTCTTAAATCATCTTCTAATTTACTAATTAATTCATAAGCTTTATCTAAACTAAATTCTTTTTGTTCCTCAACTTTATTATCTGCATCTTTTACTTCTTGCTCTTTGGTTGGAACATCAAAATCTAACATTTCAATTTCTTCTTCGCTCGCAACTGGCTCAACAACTGAATCAACAACTGGTTCAACATTTACTACTGGAGCTTTTGGATAAATTATCGGATTTACATTCATTGCTTCCGCAATTTCTTCTTTTTCTTCTTCTGTTGGTTCTGATACATTCATATTGGCTTGTTCATCCTCTAAAAAATTAAAGAATTTATTAGGTATTACATTAGTTTTCTTTTCTTCAGTTTTTACTTCTTCTTTATTCTCAATTGGTTTAGAAGATACTATATCAGTAGCTTTTTCTTTTATATCCGAAATACTTGGAGTTGATTCAATTATTGGTACATCATCTTCTGATTTTTCTTTTTTATTTAAATCTTTTAATTTTTGGTCTAAATCTCTAACCGTTAATCTTTCTTCAATAATTCTTTTTAACCAACTATTTTGGTCATCTTCATCTTCTAATTGTAATAGGCTTCTGGCATGTCTTTCGGAAATTTTACCTTCCATAATGGCTTTTTGAACTTCATCTGATAAAGATAATAATCTTAATTTATTAGAAATTGCTGATTGACTTAACCCCATTTTTTTAGCCAGTTCTTCTTGGGTTAAATACCCTTTATCAAGTAATGTTTTATAAGATTTAGCTTCTTCAATTGAGGTTAAATCTTTTCTTTGAACATTTTCCACAATGGCAACTTCCGCACTCGCATTATCATCTAAATCACTAAGAATTGCTGGCACTGATGTAAGTCCCGCAAGTTTAGCAGCTTTATATCTTCTTTCCCCTGCAATGATTTCATACTTATCATTAAGGCGTCTTAAAACTAGGGGTTGAATAATCCCATGTTCTTTAATTGAAGATGCTAGTTCCTTTAATGAATTTTCATCAAAATTAAGTCGTGGTTGAAAACGATTAGGAATTATGTCTTCAATTGGCACATTTAAAATTTGTGTATCTGTATTTTTTTCAGTATCCACTTTTTACCCCTACCTCTATTATTTAATTCTAACTTATTTACGCATTTTTCGCAAGAGGTTTATGCAAAATTTTGTTATAAGGTCTTAAATCTTTTAATTTTGTATCTTCATATTTTCTAATTACTATTATATTTCTTTCAACATTATCATAGTCATATAATATAAAAGTTATAATCCGGAGTATTTTCCCATGCATTATTTCAATTGTATCTTTGGCATCTTCAAGTTCATCTAAATTACTACCTTTATAAGCCACAAAGACACCTTTAAAATTTACTAAGGGAAGAGAAAGTTCGGTAAGAACTCGCATATTTGCTACAGCTCGTGATGTAACAACATCAAATTTATTTAAGTTATCTTTCGCATAATCCTCTACTCTTTGATTAACTATTTCCACATCTAGATTTAGCTTTTGGGTAATTTCTTCTAAAAATTTAGTTTTCTTATTATTTGAATCTAACAAAGTAACATTTAAATTAGGAAAAAATATTTTTAAAACCATTCCTGGAAAACCAGCTCCCGTTCCAATATCTAAAAGATTATTGGCATTATTTAAATCAAAGGCTTTTAAAATAGTTAAAGAATCATAAAAATGTTTTAAATAAATATCTTCATCACTAATAATTCGCGTTAGATTAGTATGTTTATTATATTCTTGTAAAAAATTTTTGTATATTTCTAATTTTTCTATAGTCTCATTAGTAACTTCAATATTTAATTTTTTTAAACTTTCAATAAAATCTTCCTTATTCATGGTTATACTCTTTCTTTAAATAAACTGCTAAAATGGCAATATCTGAAGGATTTACCCCGCTAATACGTGAGGCTTGCGCTAGGGTTTTAGGCCTTACTTCAGATAATTTTTGGCGAGCCTCACTAGCCAAGTTACTTACGAGTTTATAATCAATATCTTCAGGTATTTGTTTTTCTTCAATTTTCTTTAATTTTTCCGCCTCTTTATAGGCTTTTTTAATATAACCTTCATACTTAATTTCAATTTCAACTTGTTCTAAAACTTCTTTATCATAATCAAATTTATGTAATGTATTAGCAAAATCAAAAGTAATTTCTGGTCTTTTTAATAGTTCGGCAAAAGTAATATTTTGTTTTGGTACAGGTAAATTATTTTCTTTAAATTTAATGGCGGATTTTTCTAAGGTAATTCCCCATCTTTTAATTTCTTCTTTTAACTTTTGAATATCTTTCTTTTTCTTTTGTAATCTTTCGTATTGTTCCTCATTAATTGTCCCAATCTTATAACCAATTTCTCTTAGTCTTAAATCAGCATTATCATGTCTTAAAATAAGACGAAATTCAGCCCGACTAGTAAGCATACGATAAGGATCTTTTACTCCTTTAGTTACTAAATCATCAATTAAAACCCCAATATAAGCTTCATTTCTTTTTAATATTAAAGGTTCTTTACCTTGTAATTTTAAAGCCGCATTAATCCCTGCGATTAACCCTTGTCCAGCAGCTTCTTCATAACCACTAGTACCATTAATTTGCCCTGCGGTAAATAAATTTTCTAATATCTTATTTTCTAAACTAGGATTTATTTGTAAAGCATTTATGGCATCATATTCAATGGCATAAGCATATTTGGTAATAATGGCGTTTTCAAGTCCTTTTAAACTATGAACCATTTCTTCTTGCACGTATCTTGGCATACTTGTGGAAAACCCTTGTAAGTACCATTCATCATAATAGATACTTTCGGGTTCTAAAAATAATTGATGGCGAGGTTTATCTGCAAATCTTACAATCTTATCTTCAATAGAAGGACAATATCTTGGACCTACCCCGGTGGCATATCCTCCATACATTGCTGATTCATTTAAATGGTCTCTAATAATTTGATGGGTTTTTTCATTGGTATATAATAAATAACATTTTTGTTGTTCATTTATCTTATAACAAGGTTTTATATCGTGACTAAAAGTATAATAAGTATCATCACCAAGTTCTTCCGTACATTTCGAAAAATCAATAGAACTCGCCTTTATTCTTTCCGGAGTTCCCGTTTTAAGACGAATTATATTTAATCCTAACTTCTTTAAATTATCACTTAAATGATTACTTCTTCCTTCTCCATGAGGTCCTGAAGGCGTATTTTCACTCCCCACTAAAACATTGGCTTTAAGATATGTTCCGGTAGTTAAAATAACACATTTACTTGCTATCTTTTCCCCATTATCTAAAATTACGCCTTTAACAATATTGTCTTCCACAATTAAGTCTTCTACTAAACCTTCTTTTATTTCTAAGTTTTTATTATTATCTAAAGCCTCTCTCATCTTTTTAGGATAAACTCTTTTATCGGCTTGGGCTCTTAAACTTCTTACGGCTGGTCCTTTAGAATTATTAAGCATTTTAATTTGAAAATGACTTTTATCAGCCACTACTCCCATTAAGCCCCCTAAAGCATCTATTTCTCTTACAATTACTCCTTTAGCAGTTCCCCCAATAGAAGGATTACAAGGCATATCCGCTATATTATTTAAATTCATCGTTAAAAGAAGAACTTTCATTCCCATTACACCCGCAATATTGGCAGCTTCACATCCGGCGTGTCCTCCTCCAACAACTATAACATCATACATAATAATCCCCTTACTTTCCTACACAAAAATTACTAAATAAGGTATCTAACAATTCATCTTCATAGACTTCACCAGTTATTTCTCCCAAATGTTTCCACGCATTAGAAATATCTATTTCAATCATATCGATTGGCACATTTCCACCAATATTTTTAATAGCGTCTTCTAAAGATTTTAAAGCCTTCTTTAGTAAACTTAATTGTCTAACATTGGAAGCATATGTTAAATCCTTATTCATTAAATTATTTAAATCTAAAACTTTGATTATTTCATTTTTTAAATTATCTAATCCTTTATCACTAACAGTATTACCTAAAATATACTTATCATCTAAATCTATTTTCCTATCTAAATCGGATTTATTAACTAAGATAATTCTTTTATTTTCGGGTATACTTTTAATTAAATCTTCTTCATAGTCCGTTATTTTTTCATTATTATTTAAAACAACAATAACTAAATCGGCTTTATCTAATACTTCTCTACTTTTTTGAACCCCGATTTTTTCCACCACATCTTCGGTTTCTCTAATCCCGGCCGTATCAATAAAATTAATTAAAAACCCATTTAAACTAATGGAACCTTCGACAATATCTCTAGTTGTCCCCGCAATATCTGTAACAATGGCTTTATCTTCATCAAGCAATCTATTTAAAATACTACTTTTCCCCACATTAGGTTTACCGACAATGGCCACATCGATTCCTTCTTTAATTATTTTACTATTCTCAGAACTTCTAATTAGTCTTTCAACATCACTCTTTACCTCTTTTAATTTAGGTAAAAGAGTATCATTCGTTACAACTTCAATATCGTTATATTCCGGATAATCAATATTTACTTCAATGTTTGCCATAACATCGGTTATTTTTTGGCGAACTCTTTTAATTTCTTTCGAAAAATTACCTGTTAAATTATTTAAGGCTAGCTTTCTTGCCATATCAGTTTTGGCATTAATTAAATCATTAACCGATTCGGCTTCCGCTAAATCTATTCGGCCATTTAAGAAAGCTCTTTTCGTAAATTCGCCTGGTTCTGCTAAACGACAACCAAGACTTACAAGTATTTCTAATATTTTTTTGGTGGTATTAATACCCCCATGGCTATTAATTTCCACCACATCTTCTTTGGTATAAGTATTAGGTTTTAACATGACAGATACTAATACTTCATCAATAACTTCATCATTATAAACAATATGGCCATAGTTAATAGTATGACTAGCTACTTTTTTTAAATCTTTACCTTTAAAAATATGGGAAACTATGTCTAAGGCTTCATCACCACTTACTCTAATTATGGAAATAGCTCCCACCATTCTTGAAGTAGCTACGGCACAAATAGTATCTTCCATTTCTAATACTTCCTTTCTTTTGGTTTCCTATCTTAACACAAAATTTCTATTTTTTCACTATTATTTAGTTTTATCAGAAAAAATATTTAATAAATCATTATCCACACTTGCGGTATCATCTAAGGATACTTCTTTCAAAACCTCACCTGTTTCGGGTGATTTTAATCTTAAAACAAATTCTTTATTATGAGGTATTTTATCATTAAAATAATATTTCATATTAACAAATTGAAATTCAATAACATAATCATTATAAGATGAGGCTAACTTATTAATAAGTGTATTAACATCTAATAAATAAGCCATATAAATATTTTCACTAATATTTTGTTTATTCTTTGCTAAATAATATCTATTTATCATTGTTTTTAATTCTGATTTTATACTATTTAACTCTTCATTAGTATAAGTATGACTTTTTAACATTAGATAATAATCATTAAAAGTATTAAATAATTTAATACCTAACCATTGATCTGGTATAATTGTTTCTAATTCTTTAAGCAAGATATTTCCATCATCTTCGGCGTGAAATCTTCTTAAAGTATCGGTGTTAAATAACTCCATTAAGGCGTATCCTTCATTATTTAGGGCACTATAACCGATATCATATTGATAATAACCACCCTCATTACTAACAAATTCATTATTTAAAACCATATTAATAAATTCATAAAAAGGACTCATATATCTCGGTTTATGACCATAATTAACGGTAAAAGCATGTAATACTTCATGTGAAAAAGTACTATAATCAGCCTCTTCTAAATCCCCACTACTTTTACTATTATAAATATCAATATTATATTTTTCTTTACCTTGATAAGTCCAAGTACCTCTAAATTCACCTGGTTCTTCATGATAAATAGTTCTCATATTTAATAAATTTTCTTTTAAATCTTGATAATTGGTATATGGTAGTTCTGTAATGATAAAATCTTCAAATTTATGAATATATTCTTTTTCTTTTTCACTAAGGTAAGGATTTTTATCTAAATAATCATATACTTCTTCTAAAGTCATGACTCTATTATCCAGTTCTCTTATTGCTAAAGTTACGGGATTATTAATATATCTATTGATATCAGGATTAATTTTGGGAATAATCGATAAAAAAGCCACCAAAGAGATATTTAAAGTTATTAATATTTTATTAACTTTAACTAATCTTTGATATCTTTTCTTAGCCTTATCTTCGTTATTTAAATGTTTATCTCCTACGTACTCTACTTCATTATTATAGAGATAACATAAATTCGCTAAATCTTTGATATTATTATTTTGGCCATAAAAATAATGTAAATCATTAGTCATATCTAAATAATGATTATATTTCTTATGATTATAAGTAACATTATTTAATTTAATTAAATTACCCGTCGGAAGAATTTGTTTTAAAACTTCTTTTATTAAATTATGTTCTTCTTCCGTTAAATAAAATATTTCTTCATTATTAACTACCTTACTAAAAGTAAAGTTCTTGTTATTAATATAAATTAAATATTTAATGTTATTATAAATAAAATCTCCCAATAAATGCATCTTAAACATCCCCAATTTATCATATCATAAAAACGTCTTTTTTAGATTAAAAAAACTTGATTTGACACCAAGTTTTACTTTAATTTCTTCTATTTTCAGTATATCTTACATTTTTTAGTAAGAGTTTTTGAAGAAGTTGAATCTAGAGTATCTTCAAGTTGAACTACTTTTTCTAAAACATAACTTTGCAGCATATCAAATGTAATCACTTGTTCTTCATTCACGTGTTTACTATCACAAAAAGACATAGAATAGAGTTCTTCATATGGATCAATATTTAAAAACATTTCTCTATTAAATCTAAAATATTGATTATTTTCTTTAAAATAGCAAACATTATTATAAGATATTTGGTTTAATTTATCATAGCCATAATGAATATCAATATGTTTATCATTACAGTAATTTAAATAAACACTTAACAATAAAATTACATTTTTAATATCTTCTTTTTTTACTTTTTTATTATCACATTCTATAAACCAAAAATTCATATGTTGGGTCTTAAAATTAAATGATATACATTTAATAGCATACGAAATAAATTCATAATACCAATTTTCATATTCTTTTGATAAAAATAACTGATATTCTTCATTACTTAATGTTGGTATTTTTTTAAATTTTTCAATTTTAGTTATTTCTTTTTCCTCCATTATAAAACCCCAATCAATTATATTTTATATTTTTTAATTATCTTTTTCTAACTAGTTGTTTTCCTTCTTCTTTATTTGAAACAATTTCATTTGTTCCAAATCCTAATTTATTAATATCAATACTATAAAAATTTTCTTTTGTTTTTGTTTGTTGTCTTTCATATTCGAAATTTATATTTAAATCATTTTCTTTTAAATAACTACTATCCGAAATATTTTTACTAACATTTTCTAAAATTTTTTTATTTTTAACCGAATCCATATAAATTCCACTTGCCACAAGTGTAGCACCCCCAATAATTCCCATCATGATAGTTATTGTTGTGGGTTCTAGTATTAATATACCAGCAAAATATAAGCCTGCTATAATACTCATAATTTTAGTTAATTTATTATTTTTAAAAAATCTTTTTTTTCATAAATCCCCCTAAATCTTACTATTCTGGTTTAATTATTACATGTCGATTTGGTTCTTCGCCAGTACTTTCGGTTTTAACGCCTTTGAAATTAGTTAAAATGTTATGAACAATTCTTCTTTCGTAAGCATTCATATTATCTAGGTGAACTTCTACTTTGGTTCTTGCTACTTCTCTTGCTATATTCTTCGCAAGTCTTTCAATTCTTTTTTGTTGTTTTTCGCGATAATTTTCTACATCTAAGGAAATATATGGTCTAACCCCAAATTCGGTATTAACTTTTTGTCTGACAATATTTTCTAAGGCTTTTAAAGTATTACCACCTTTTCCAATTAGAACTGGGTTATTATCGGAATAAATCTTAACATACATAACATCTTCTCTTAGTTTGCTTTCAAAATTAACATTAAGTCCCATATTAGTAAGGAGTTCTTCTAAATATTCTTTAATAAAGTTAAGTAACTCACTTTTTAAGATTACTTCCACATTAATAACACTGTTTTTTCCAAACAAACCGGTTTTACTTTCAGTATAATGATAGTAAAAATCATCTTTACTAACCTTGTATTCTTCACAAATACTCTCTAATATACTTTCTAATTCTTTTCCTTCTTTTTTAATTATTTCCATATTTAAGACCTCTTTTAACTTCTAATTTTTCTTTTATCTTCTTATTCTTTTTATCATCTTTATCATCTTTTTTAGGTTTTCTTTTTATATCACCGGATAACCACTTAAAGATAAATGTCTGAATAGCTATAAATGCGTAAGTAACAATCCAGTAGAATGATAACGCTGTTGTTAGAGAGAATGATGTTACTACGATAATTACCACCATAATATTAGTCATCATCTTCATTTGACTTTTTGCTTCTGGTGTTTGGTTCATGGCTCCTGCCGCACTCATCGAATACTTAAATGAGAAATATGTTGATAAAGCAATAAGAATAATTAATAAAATATATAAGTAATTACCATTAGATAATCCAACATAAGGCGTCATGCCCAAGTTAAAGCCTAGAAGTTTATCTTCAAAGATGGCTGGTACTCTATTAATGGCTTGAAGAAAAGCAAAGAACAAAGGAAGTTGTAAGAATGCGACTAAGCAACCAGACATTGGCTTCACATTATATTTTTTATAAATCGCCATCATTTCTTGACTTTTCATCATCATGGAATCCCTGTCTTCTCTTCCGCGATACTTATATTCTAACTTTTGCATCTCTCGATTAACCTTTTGCATATTCTTACTTTGTTTATGGGTTTTATAAGAGAATGGCAGTAAAATAACTCTGATAAGTAAACCCACTAAAATTAAGGAAATACCCATGTTTTTTACAAGTCCCCCTAGTTTTAAAATTAAGAAGGCTAAAGGTTTTACAAATAACAATTCCCAAATACTAGTAGTTTTATTGGAAGTTATTTTAAAATCACGACAACTTGGTAATTTCTTTAAAGATATTTTAAGTTCCTTATCGTGTTCTAAATAAAGATTATATAGGTCTGTTCCTTCTTCTGGTTTACATAATATATTATTAGGTAAATTTTGTCCTGTTTCTTCATAAACGACAATATGATTATCCTTATCTTTTATATAATCATTAGCGCCACACCCAGAAACTAGTAACACCATCATTATTAAAACTAATATTTTATTTTTCATAAGTATTCTCCTTTTTAACTAAATTAACAAGCATTGTTTCCATTTTATCGTAAGGAATATTTAATACTTCTTTCTTTACTATTATAATATAATTATGAAATTTTGGAAATACCTCCATATTATGCGTAATAATATTTCGCACTTGTCTTTTAACATGATTACGCATTACGGCATTACCAATCTTTTTACCCACCGCAATACCATAGTTATTTGCTTCTTTATCTTTTTTCATACGACAAATGATAAAATATTCATTACTTAATTTATGACCTTTATTAATTATATCATTAAATAAAAGATTAGATTTTACAACATCTCTTTTTTTCATAATTAAAAAAACCCGTAAGAAACTATTTTGTTAATTCCTTACGACCTTTCTTACGACGATTATTAATAATCTTTGTACCTTTACGAGCAAAGAATCCGTGCTTTTTAGCTTTTTTGCGATTATTTGGTTGATATGTTCTTTTCATGTATTCCACCTCTTTCTTTCAGTAAGCGTCCTTATTATAATATTAAAAAGAGGATAATGTCAAGAAAATAAAGGAATTTTACTCATATCACTTACATCTTTTTAATTTTATTTGATTACTTTCTAAAATTATATCTTCGGTATTACAAAATTCTTTTAAAAGTGGTGTATAACAATATTGTGTATTTTTAAAAAATGAAATATCAGAAACTTTTTCTAACTTGGGAGCATATAAATATTTGGTTATTTCAAAAAATTGTGGATAAGATGATATAGATATAAGATTAGGAAGGATAGCTGCTTCTATTTTAGAACATCCTAAAATATTACCAAAAATATAGTAAACATCCGGCAGATATAAGATTTTAATTTCCTCTATATTATATAAAAAATGTTCACATATATATTTTAAAGAAGGAAGACTTATAACTTCTAAACATTTATTATCACTCATAAAGTTTTTGCCTATTGTTTCTAACTTAGGCATATTTATCTTTTTACAAATAATATTAGAACATAAAAAATTTCGATCAGTCGAAACTAAAGATGGCAAATTTATTGTTTCTAATTCTTTATTATACATCATAAAATTTCTTTCTACTGTTTCCAACATAGGCATATCTATTTTTTTACAATCAGTATTAAAATATAAAAAATCATTTTTAATAGTTTTACATATTGGTAAAGAAATGTCCTCTATAATACTATTGAATTTTAAAAAATTATTGCCAATAAAAGTTACATTAGGAAAATAAAAGGTTTTTAATTTTAAATTATTATGTAAAAAGTCATCAGTTATAGTTTCACATTTTGGTAAAAATATTTCTTCTAAATCTAGGTTTGCTTTCATAAAATTAGAACTTATCTTTTTAACATTAGAAAGATATATTTTTTGACATCTATAATTATATAACAAATAATTTTCCTTTATTTCTTTAACATAGGAATTATCAACCATTATAATACTGTTATTTTTATCTAAATTAATTGTTATTTCAAAGCCATCTTCATTATATATTAATAATTCCTTATAATCTTTTTTATTGGTTATTGTAATTTTTTTTATTTTACCTAAGCTATGGATAAACCCATCATTTTCACTAGTATAACTTTCAATTTTTTTAGTTTCTAAATTTAAAATAAAATAATCAAAAATAAGATACTTTTCTTTAGGATATTTCTTAACATTACCATCATTTTTAATTATTATATTATCGGGACAGTAATAAACATTATCTATTTCAAGATTATATTTATAAAATTTACCATCACTCGCTCTAACATAACCATTTATTTCAAAATTAGAACTTTTAATTTCTTGTTTTAAACCATAGTATTTAGCAAAAGCTGCTGTTAAACCTTCTACTATATTATCTAAATTATTGGAAAAAGTACTATCCGGATTATTGACATGATGATTATAGCGATTTTTAATAGATAATCTATGAGATACAGTTCGATCAAATTGAATACTTAAGATGCTTGTGCCATAGGCATCTTGTCTTTGGGGATTAGGAAAGTTTTCTCTTTTAATATCTAAAACATTCTTTTTAACCGCAAAAAATACATAACATCTTTCTAATCTTCCCCCATTAAAAGTACATAACTCTTCACCATGAGCATAATACTTTTTAAACTTTTGAATATCTTCTTCACTCTTACACTCATATAAATCATATCCAACTGACTCTAGTAATTCTTTTGGCGACTTTAAATCTTTTTCAATTTTTTTGGGCTTTGATTCATCTGTTAAACTATAGATGTATTCTTTAAAATTATATCGTAAACCATTATTATATAGATCTTCATATAGACTATGACTTTCATTAAAATGATTAGTTAAAAGATTAAGCATTTGGCCATTTTTTTCTAATATACTAGCAAAGTTATCTCTAATATAATGCATCATTTCTTCGCCATATTTTTTCTTAATTATTTTAAGTTCATCCATATTAGTCCCTCTTTTTAACTTTAATAGTTAACTATTTTATAACTAAAATGTGGAAAAAACAATGGATATTTTAATTATTAACACCTAAAAGTTTTTAATTTGTTTGCAAATATCATAAGATAACATAGGTATATCCTATATAAATTAAGTTTTCAACATTATTAACAAACCTAAATAATTTATTAACATGTTGATAAGTTAAAAAGTTAACAAAAAAATGTTGAAAATGTTGATAACTTTGTGTATGATAGATTTTATCAAAGAAAATTAGGTGGAAAACTTGTGGATAACTATTAACAATGCAAATTATTCTTTTATTAAATTTGGTTTAATGTTACAATTATTTTGGGATAGGTATGATAGCGGGGTGAGGTAAGTTGAAAACTCAAGATGTATTTAAAGATTTGTTAAAAGAACTTGAACAAGATGTAAGTCCAACTTCTTTTGCCACCTGGTTTAAGGGTTTAGAACTTATCAGTATGGATGACAAAGATATTGTTATCAAAGTACCTTTAGCGATTCATAAACAAATACTTAAATTACAATATATTGATTTACTTAATGATACTTTATATTCCTTAACAGGAATTAATTATAATTTTAAATTTTTAACCGATGAAGAAATCCAAGAAGAAAATAATAAAACTTTAGAAGAAGCAATTGAGGAAGAATATCAAACAATCGAGTGGAATACGAATTTAAATCCTAACCTTAATTTTGATAACTTTGTAGTGGGAGAATCCAATAGACTAGCCTTTATTTCCGCAATGAATGTGGCTCAAGCTCCGGGAACAACAAGGAATCCTTTATTTATATATGGAAGAAGTGGTCTTGGGAAAACGCATTTAATGCATGCAATAGGTAACTATATAACAGAACATTCCAATAAAAAAGTTTTATATACTACCAGTAGTGATTTTAGGGATGAATATACGGGTATTTCCAAGATGGAAAATGGCAAAGAAAGTATTCAATATGCCAATAACTTTAAAAATAAATATCGCAATGTTGATGTCTTAATCATCGATGATATCCAGTTTCTAGTGGGAGCAGAGAAAACTCAACAAGAATTTTTCCACACTTTTGAAGCTTTAAATCAAGCCAATAAACAGATTATTATATCGAGTGACCGGAGCCCGGATGATTTAAAAAAGATTGAGGAAAGACTCCAAAGTCGGTTTGCCTGGGGACTTCCGGTAGATATTTGTCCACCGGAATTTGAACTAAGATGTGAAATAATTAAACAGAAATTAAAAAATTCTTCAATTAAAGATAAGATAAATAAAGATGTTATCGAATATATTGCTAATGCTTGTCCGAATGATGTAAGACACATTGAAGGCACTATTAATAGATTACTTGCTTATACCGCCATGATGGCTCCCGAGGTTATTAACTTAGATTTTGCGGTCGAAGCTTTAAAAGATTATGTAAGTACCAATATATATCAAGAAAATACGATATCCCATATTCAAAAAGTGGTGGCTGATTACTTTAAAATAACTGTTGAGGATTTAAAAAGTAAAAGAAGAAGTAATAATATTGCAAGACCCAGACATATTGCCATGTACTTATGTCGAATAGAAACCGAAGAAAATCTAGCTAAAATTGGTTTAGAATTTGGAGGCCGAGATCATTCCACAGTTGTAGCTAGTTGTGAGAAAATCAAAAATGATTTAAAAAATAATCATAATTTAGATAACTTGTTAAAAGATATTAAATCAAAGTTATAAACAAGTTTAGAAAAATAACCGAATTTAAAAGGAATTTTAAAATAATTAACAATTATCAACATTTTAAACACTATAATAACAATAATATTAATAATAAAAAGAAAGAAGGAAAGATTTATGAAATTTGTTATTGATAAGAATATTTTACTTGAAGCTTTAAGCAATGTAACCAAAGCAATTGGAACTAGAACAACTATTCCAATACTTAATGGAATTAAGTTTGAACTTACCGAAGATGGGTTAAGTTTAATGGCTAGTGATTCGGAACTTACCATAAGAGAGATTATTTCGAGTAAAGAAATTAAAAAGATAGAAAGTACAGGAAAGATTATTATTCAAAGTAAGTTTATTTTAGATATTATAAGGAAGATGCCATCTGATGTTATTTCTTTTGAAACGGAAGATGAAACAAAAATTAAAATTTATACTGATAATAACGAATATAGTTTAAATTGTTATGATATTAATGATTATCCCCATATTTCTTTAGAAGAAAGTAAAGAACCAATTGTTATTAAAAGTGAGGCTTTAAAAAGTATTATCAACGAAACGGTTTATGCCGTATCAACGCAAGAAGTAAGACCTTTATTAACAGGGATTAACTTAAAAATTATTGGAGACACTTTAGAATGTATTGCCACCGATTCTTATCGTTTAGCGAAGAAAAATGTTAAGTTAGATAAAATTGTTAATAATACAGTTAATATTGTTATTCCCGGAAGAAATATTAGTGAGTTAGAAAAAATGTTAAGTGACGATGAAGAAGTGGTTATGCACATCTTTAATAATAAGATATTATTTAAATATAAAAATATTGAATTTCAAACTAACTTATTAAGTGGAACATATCCAGATACTAGTCATTTTATTCCTAATGATTTTGCTTATATGATTAATTTAGATTTAAAAGCCTTTAATGATGCAGTTGATAGAGCTAGTCTTCTTGCTCAAAGTAAAGACAAAAATATTGTGCGAGTATTAATTGATGGCAAAATAATGACTATATCATCAAGTGCCTCTGAAATAGGTAAAACCGAAGAAAAATTAAATATTGAATGTAGTAATAAAGAAAAATTAGAAATTGCTTTTTCTTCAAGATATATGCTTGAAGCCTTAAAAGTTATTAAAGATGATAACATTTTATTACTTATTAACAGTGATGATAAACCTATTTTAATTAAGTCTGTGGAAGATGAATCTTTAATTGAACTTATTTTACCAGTTAAGACTTATTAATAAATACAATATAATAAAATTTAAACCAAAGGAGAAATATAATGAAAAAAGAAGATGAAATAAAAACATTAAGAATGGAAAAATTAGATACCGATTATTTAGAAGAAAGATTAGAATACAAAAGATTTTTAGAAGAATTAGTATCTAAATATAATGATTATAATCATAAAGTTAATAATTGCTATTTAACAAATGGAGATATTCGATTTAATTTTACTACTTATCGTTATGATAAAATTAAAGATTATATTACTAATTTTCTAGATAGTTATAATTTAGGTAAAATATGGAGAGTTAATTGTATTAACAAAGCTTTTCCGGAAGGAAAAGAAGTAATTATTACATTTAATAATAACTGTACGAATAAAGATTTACTAACGGCCATTTGGAGTGAAGTTCAAATGTTAGAGTACTATACTAAAAAGGTATGGGAAGTAAGAGAAGATTATTTAAGTTTTATTAAAAGAGAAGAAGAAAGATATCAACCATTGTTAAGTAGAGAAGCATATATATATTATGTTAAAAATATTTTTTTCTTTAATCAAAATTATATGGGCTATATTCCCCAAAATATAATATATCGGATAGTTCAAATGTTAGAAAAAAATTATTATTTTAAAGATAAAGATGGAAAATATAATGAAGAACTTTATGTTAAAGGTTTAAAAGATTTAGGATTATCTAAAAAATTTATTACTGAAATAACAGGATATTTTCCTAAAATAATAGATACATATTATCAAGATACTCCTAAAAATAGATAAAAGGACTTTAAAATTAGTTCTTTTTTTAAATTTTTTAATCTATTGTCGTTCGTTCGACAATTTTTTTAACTTTTGTATGCTATAGTAGACCTTAAATTTTTTTAAGGAGGAAATTTTATGAATAATTATTTAATTACCAAAAATACGGTAGCAGTTTCAAAAAAACAAAGAAAAACCATCATTTATGATGAAGATGAAATTAAATATCTTAATGCCAGTTTTAAAAAAGTATTAGAATTTAATTGCAATTATTATGGTAGTAGTTTAGAAGGAAGGATTGAATGTGCTAAAAGTATATTAAATATTAAGTATCGGGTTCCGATTATTATCGATGAAAATAACAACTTAGTATTTATGCAATTAGGTTCTCCAAGACAGCCGGAATGTTTATTTTTAAATGTTAACAAAATAATTAACTATGAAGAAGTAAATGGAAGATTAGAAATATCTTGTCCTAATAATTATGTTTTTTACTCTGATTTATCCAAAAAGAGTTTTGAAAAATTAATTTTGTTATGTTTGAAATTAAATAACACTTTAAATTCCCGAAAAATGATAAATTTTGTTTAAAATATCGTTATTTTGTGTTATAATTATAAGTAGGTATAGGTGTACTTAACATACCATTTTATTAAAATAAAGTCAAAAGAAGGGCTAATTATGAAAATTAACTTTTTAAAACTTCATAATTTTCGAAACTATGAAAAGGTAATATTAGATTTTAGTGATCATTTGAATATCATCTATGGCAAAAATGGTGTAGGTAAAACTAATTTAGTGGAAGCAATCTATGCTTTATCGATAACAAAGTCTTTTCGGACTAATAATGATCGACTTTTAATAAAAAATGGGTGTGATAGTACTAAAATAGAAGGTGAAGTAGAGGACTATACTAAAAATAATTACGAAGTTGTAATCAGTAAAGATGGTAAAAAGGTCAAAATTGATAATAAAACAATTTTAAAAATTAGTGATTATATATCGAATATTAATATTGTTTTATTAGACCCTGTGGAACAAAATATATTTACCGATTCCCCGAGTAATCGCCGTAAATTATTAAATATTGAAATAAGTAAGTTAAAAAAAGATTATATTATTTATTTGAATAATTATAATAAGGTGTTAAAACAACGAAATTTTTATTTAAGAGAGTGTTATATTAATGGAAATACTAGTCGCGAATATTTGGATATTTTGACTAAGAAACTAGTTAGTTATGGTTTAAAAATCTATGCGATGCGTGAGGATTTTATTAATAAAATTAACGATTATATAACTGATTATTATAAAAAAATATTTGGGATGGGGGAGTTGAAGGTTAAATATATATCTGATTATGACAAGACAGATGAAGAAATTATCGAAAGATATAACAAAAATTATAATAGAGAAGTTGTGATGGGAAAAAGTTTATATGGCATTCATCACGATGATTTAATTTTTTATCTCGATAATAAGAATATTGCAGAGTGGGGAAGTAATGGGCAACAAAAAAATGCGATATTTTCCTTTAAATTAGCCGAAATAGAAGTAATTAAGAACGAAAAAAATTCTTCACCAATTTTAATTTTAGATGATTTATTTAGTGCCATTGATAATGAAAAAATTAAAAATATTGTAAGTATTTTAGATAACAACATTCAAACATTTATCACGACGACGGATTTAAATAAGATATCTAAAAAAATAGTTAATAATGCCAAAATATTTAACATAACCGATGAAGGTATCAAGGAGGAAAATTATGGAAGAGAATAATTTACATTATAATGAAAGTGATATCCAAGTTTTAGAGGGGTTAGAGGCTGTTCGAAAAAGACCTGGAATGTACATTGGAACTACCGATGTTAAAGGACTTCATCATTTAGTTTGGGAAATTGTTGATAACTCAATTGATGAAGCTTTAGCTGGTTTTTGTAACCATATTGAGGTAATTATCAATAAAGGTAATTCTATAACCGTTAGAGATAATGGAAGAGGTATTCCCACAGGTATTCACCCAAAGACAGGAATATCTACTGTTGAAACTGTTTATACTGTTTTACATGCCGGTGGTAAATTTGGTGAAGGTGGTTACAAAGTAAGTGGGGGACTTCATGGAGTTGGAGCCTCAGTTGTTAATGCCTTATCTAAATGGGTAAATGTAACTGTTTACAGGGATGGCAAAATTCATGAAGCAAAATTTGCTGATGGGGGAAAAACTGTTCAAAAACTAACAGTTATTGGTGAATGTGAACCAAATAGAACAGGAACTACGGTCGAATTTAAACCAGACCCAGATATTTTTGATACCGATATTTATGATTATGAAACTTTAAAGGTTAGAATTAGAGAACTTGCTTTCTTAAATAAAGGTTTATCTCTAACTATTAGAGATGATCGGGATGATGAAGATACCACTGGTGAAACTTTTCATTATGAAGGTGGAATTAGTGAATATGTTCGTTATTTAAATAAGAGTAAAACGCCAATTCATGAAGAAATTGTTCACTTAGAAGGTGAAGAGGATGGTGTTATGTTTGAAGTAGCGATGCAATATAACTCTGGTTATAGTGATAGCATTTATTCCTTCGTTAATAACATCAATACTCATGATGGTGGTACTCATGAAGAAGGGGTTAGAAGAGCTTTAACAAGAGTTATTAACAATTATGCCCGAAAAAGTGGGATGTTAAAAGAAAAAGATGAATCTTTAACGGGTGATGATGTTAAAGAAGGACTTACGATGATTATTTCTTGTAAGCATCCAAATCCCCAATTTGAAGGTCAAACTAAAGGAAGACTTGGTAATTCTGAGGTAAGAAAACTTGCTGATAGTGTATTTTCTAAAGGTTTTGAAAGATTCTTGATGGAAAATCCAAATGAAGCTAAGATTATTATTGAAAAAACAATGACTGCGGCAAGAGCAAGGGTGGCCGCTAAAAATGCTCGAGAACTTTCCAGAAGAAAAGGTGACTTAGATGTTGTTAGTAACTTTGGGGGAAAACTAGAAGATTGTAAAGAAAAAGATCCTTCATTATGTGAAATCTTCATCGTCGAAGGAGATTCCGCTGGTGGTTCCGCAATTAAAGGTCGTAATTCAATGACTCAAGCGATTCTTCCCTTAAGAGGTAAAATTTTAAATGTGGAAAAAGCCAGACTTGATAGAGCTTTATCTAATGAAGAAATACGAACTATTATAACCGCATTTGGTACAGGAATTGGCGATAATTTTGATTTAAGCAAATTAAGATACGATAAAATAATTATTATGACCGATGCCGATGTTGATGGTTCGCATATTAGAGTTTTATTATTAACTTTATTCTATCGGTTCTTTAGACCTATTGTAGAAGCCGGTCATGTGTATGCGGCCCAACCGCCTCTTTTCTGTATTAAACATGGTAAAACAATTAAATATGTTTTAAATGAAGAAGAAAGAGATGCCTATCTGGCATCCTTAAATCCTAATACTAAATACGATATATTTAGAATGAAAGGTTTAGGAGAAATGGATGCCGAAGAATTAAATGAAACAACAATGGATATTAATACGAGAATTTTAAGAAAGATAACCGTTGATGATGCAATCGCAGCTGATGAAGCATTTTCTCTTTTGATGGGTGAAGAAGTTGAACCAAGAAGAAAATTCATTGAAGAAAATGCGACATATGCTGAGAATCTAGATTTTTAGGAGGTTTTTATGGATCATAGTAGAGATAGATTAGAAGAAAATAATATTGTTAATGAAATTAAATCATCATTTATTGAATATTCCATGAGTGTTATAATTTCTCGGGCTTTACCGGATTTAAGAGATGGTTTAAAACCCGTTCATCGTCGGATTTTATGGTCAATGTATGAATCAGGATATACTCCAGATAAACCTCATAAAAAATCAGCCCGTATTGTGGGAGATGTAATGGGTAAATATCACCCTCATGGAGACTCAAGTATTTATGAGGCTATGGTTAGAATGGCCCAAGATTTCAACTATAGAAATACTTTAGTTGATGGTCACGGTAACTTTGGTAATATTGCTGGTCATGGTGCTGCAGCAATGCGTTATACTGAATCAAGACTTTCTAAAATTTCTTTGGAGTTACTTAGAGATATTAATAAAGATACGGTTAATTTCATACCAAACTTTGATGAATCAGAGAAAGAACCAGAAATATTACCATCAAGATTTCCAAACATTTTAGTTAATGGTACAATGGGTATTGCCGTTGGTATGGCTACCAATATACCTCCTCATAATTTAGGTGAAGTTATTGATGGATGTGTTGCTTATATAGATAATCCTGATATTGATACTGATGGTTTAATGCAATATATTAAAGGGCCGGATTTTCCAACTGGTGGGATAATTCTTGGTAATAGTGGTATTAAAAAAGCCTATGAAACTGGAAGAGGTAGCATTACTATCAGAAGTAAAGCAAGTATTGAAGAAAAAGATGGTAAACATTATATTATTGTTGATGAAGTTCCATATGGTGTTAATGTATCCGAACTTAAAACTAAAGTAGCGGAACTTGTTCATAATAAAGTAATAGATGGTATTGCTGATTATCATACTGATTTAAAAGATGGTATTAAAATCACGATTACTTTAAAGAAAGATGCTAATCCGCAAGTTGTTTTAAATAACTTGTATAAACATACCCAATTCCAAGTAAATTACGGTATTATCTTCTTAATGATTGATAATAAAGTTCCTAGAACTCTTGGATTAAAAGACATAATTTCAAAATACATTAATTATCAAGAAGAAGTTATTATTAGAAGAACGCGTTTTGAACTTGATAAAGCTGAGAAGAGAGTACATATTTTAGAGGGTTATAAGATTGCTCTTGATAATTTAGACGATTTTATTAAGATTATAAGGGAGTCTGAAACAGATGTTATAGCTAAAGAAACTTTAATGAATAAGTATTCATTAACAGAAGTACAAGCAGATGCTATTCTAGAATTAAAACTTCGTCGTTTAACAGGCTTAGAAAGAGCTAAGATTGAAGAAGAATTAAAAGAATTACTTCTAAAGATTGAAGAATTAAAAGGTATTTTAGCATCTCGTGATAAGGTTCTAGAAATAATTAAGAATGAATTATTAGAAATAAAAGAAAAATATGCAGATGAACGAAGAACAAAAATTGATATGACAGCAATTGAGTATATTGAAGATGAATCTTTAATACCTGAAGAAGATGTTATGGTAGTTTTAACTAATAAAGGTTATATTAAGAGAACAGCTAATGATACCTTTAGAACCCAAAATCGTGGTGGAATGGGTGTTAAAGGACTTACGACTAATGATGAGGATTATGTTGAACATCTAATTAATTTATCAACCCATGATTACATTATGTTCTTTACTAATAAAGGTAAAGTGTATCGGATTAAGGGTTATGAAATACCAGAATTTAGTCGTCAATCTAAAGGTATACCAGTAATTAACCTATTACAAATTGAAAAAGATGAAAAGATTAACTCAGTATTAAAAATTAATAAAGATGAAGAATATAAATACTTATTATTTGCCACTAAAAAAGGTATTGTGAAGAAAACGATTATCAGTGAATTTGATAGCATCAGAACTACGGGTAAATTATGTATTAGTTTAAAAGATAATGATGAACTTTTAGATGTTAAAAAGACGACTGGTAATGATATAGTCCTTTTAGGTAGCGATAAAGGTCGAATGGTTAAATTTTCTGAAGATGAAATTAGAGCCATGGGTAGAACTGCCGCTGGTGTTAAAGGCATTAACTTAAGTGGTGGCGAATGTATTTGTTCGGAAGTTGTTTCCGAAGATTCAGTTATTTTACTAGTAACAGAGAAGGGTTATGGTAAACGCACAAAAGTTTGTGAATTTAGACAAACAAAACGGGGAAGTAAAGGAGTACTAGCTCTTAATGTTACAGAAAAGAATGGAAATTTAGTAGCAGCTAAAGTTGCTGAAGATGATAAAGATGTTGTTATTATGACAAACGCTGGTATTACAATTAAGTTACCAATTAACCAAATTTCAACACTTGGTAGAGTTACTCAAGGTTTAAGACTAATATCATTAAGAGATAATCAATTAGTTGCTACAGTTAGTGTTGTTGATCATATTAATAATGAAGAAGAAAATAATACTGAAGAACAATCCATTGAACAATCAAATGACAAAGAGATTGAACAAGAATCTTCAACTAATGAAACTCAAGAATAATATTTCCCGGGAAATAAACTTTTAAATCAATGTTTCACGTGAAACATTGATTTTTCTTTTTAATAAAAAATTAATAATTTTTAAATTTATTTTAAAATTCATTTATAATTTACATAAAGTAAATACTTAATTTTAAAACATTGACAATTAATAATGTTAAAAAAATAAATTAAATTAAATGATAAATATAATAATGTTACATGTTAATACAACACATTAATTTGCTGTTTAATGTTTCACGTGAAACATTAACATAATTTGCATAATACAAATAAATATGTTATTATCTAAATGCACAACAAATATACTGTAACCTGGTCAGAGTTGGAAGACAGCAGCCACATCAGTCCCTATTTGTGTGTGCTTTTTTAGTGGAGATGATAATGTTGATAGAATATATGGAACAAGCTTATAAAGAAGCTTTAAAAGCTTACAAAAAGAAGGAAATCCCGGTGGGAGTTGTTATAGTTAAAGATAATAAAATAATTAGTAAGGCGTTTAATAATCGCCAAAAAAAATGTAATGTGCTTGGTCATGCTGAAATAAAAGCAATTCAAAAGGCGGAAAAAAAATTAAAAGATTGGCGTCTTAATGATTGTGATATGTACGTTACTTTAGAACCTTGCAAAATGTGTGAAATGATAATCAAAGAATGTCGAATAAATAATGTTTATTATCTATTAAATCAAAATAAAGATAATCATATATTTAAACAAACAAATATTTGTAATAGATTAAAATTAAAATATCAAAAACTAATTGATAACTTTTTTAAAAATTTACGTGATTAATGGTAAAAAATCGGCTTTAATATGGTATAATTAAAGGTGAAAGGAATTACATCATGAAATACAAAGTGCTTTATCGAAAATATAGACCAGATGATTTTGAAAATATTATCGGTCAGGATTATATAATTAAAACATTAAAAAATTCAATTATTCACAACAATATATCCCATGCTTATATTTTTTCAGGACCTAGAGGAACTGGAAAAACCACAACAGCAAAGGTGTTTTCGAAGGCTATAAATTGTTTAGAACCTGTTGATGGTTCACCTTGTTGTAAATGTGATTTTTGCACTAATTTTCACGATAATCCCGATATTATAGAAATAGATGCAGCTTCAAATAATGGTGTTGATGAAATAAGAGGATTAATAGAAAATGTTAAATTAACTCCAACAAATGGTAAATATAAAGTATATATTATCGATGAAGTACATATGTTATCAACAAGTGCTTTTAATGCCTTATTATTAACATTAGAGGAACCACCAGCACACTCAATATTTATATTAGCTACCACAAATATTGAAAATGTTCCAATTACTATTTTATCAAGATGTCAAAGATTTGATTTTCAAAAGATAAAAGTTAGTGATATTGTTAAAAGATTAAAAGAAATTTGTAAGTTGGAAAATATAAATATTGATGATGATGCCTTAGAGGAAATTGCTTATCTTTCGGAAGGTGGCATGCGGGATGCTTTAAGTCTTTTAGATCAATTATCTAAAAATGCTGATAAAATAACTTTAGATTTAATTGAAAAACAAATTAAAACTATTTCGCAAAAAGGTATTAACGATTTAATTAAAACTATTGAGGATAATGATGTTGATAAATTTTTAAATCTGGTAAATGAATATCGTAATAGAGCGGTTGATTATAAAAGTTTAATCAAGAAAATAATCGATGTCGTAAGTAATAAAGCTAAAAATTATAAAATAAATGGTCAATATAACAGACTTCAATTTACTGATTATAAAAATATGATATTAAGTCTTGCTGATAGTTTATCTAAAATAAATATTAATGTTGATTCTTATACTATATTAGAAATGATTTTATTAGATTATTTTAATACTGATAAAGAAATACAAAAATCTAGTGTTGAAAAAGAAGTAAAAAAAGAAGATGAAATTACCGAAAATAATCAAACTAATATTGATGAAAATAAGGTAGAAAATAATAATTTAGAAGAATTTATAAATATTAGAATTAATAACTGTTTTGTTGAAGCTAAAAAAACAGCATTAGAACAAGCTAAAAAAGATTTAAAGAATTATTTAACTATCTCCAATAATGGTAAAACAAAAGCAATATTAGAAGATAGTAATGTAGTTGCGGCTTCAACTTCCTATCTAATTTTAACTACTAATAATAAACATAATGTTGATATGGCTAATAAAATGTCTTTAGAAATAGAAAATGATATAGAAAAAGAAAATATAGGAAAATACAAATTAGTATTTATTGGCGAAGACCGTTGGAATCATGAAAAAGAAAAATACATTACTAATTTAAAAAATAAAAAAGTATATAAATACATAGAAGAAAAAGTATTGGAATCAAAAACTGAAATAAATGATGTTTTTGATAAAGATAAAGTAGAAATAATTTAAGGAGGTGAATTATTATGAATATGCAAAATTTAATGGCTCAAGCCCAAAAAATTCAAAGAGAAATAACAGCTAAAAAAGAAGAGTTAGAAAAAATGGAATTTGTTGGTAAAAGTGAATGGGTGGAAATAACTTATACAGGTTCTAAAGAAGTAAAAAGTGTTAAAATAACTAAGGAAGGACCAATATCTGAGGAAGATAAAGAAATCTTAGAAGATATGTATTTAATTGCCAGTAAAGATGCCTTACTTAAAATAAGTAAAGCCATGAATGAAAAATTAGGTCAATATGCTGGGGCCTTAGATGGGTTAATGTAATTATGATATATCCAGAAACATTAGAAAAAATAATTAATTTTTATAAAAAAATGCCTGGCGTTGGCGATAAATCGGCCGAAAGAATGGCTCTTGCAACCATCGATTTAAAAGATGATGATTTAAAAGATATGGCTAAGGTATTAGAAAATACAAAGTCTAAATTAAAAAATTGCCAAATATGTGGGCAATTAACCGAAAATGATATATGTAATATTTGTAGTGATAGTACAAGAGATAAAAATCTAATATGTGTTATTGAAGATTATAAAAGTGTCTTTTCTTTTGAAAAAGTGGGTAATTATAAAGGAGTATATCATGTTCTTAATGGACTTATATCCCCAATGGATGACATTGGACCTGAAGATATTAATATATCATCATTAGTAAAAAGAGTTGAAGAAGCTGAGAATCCAGAATTAATTCTAGCATTGAAGTCAACAATTGAAGGAGAAACCACAACTCTTTATATAAAAAAGATATTTGAAAAGAAAAATGTTACAATATCTAGATTATCATATGGCATTCCAATGGGAGCGGAAATTGATTACTTAGATATTATAACTTTAGACAAGGCATTAGAGGATCGCAAAAAGATTTCGGAATAAAAATATTTCCCGGGAAATAAAATTTAGTGGGTGATATTATGATGAATAAACTAGGTACAATCTTAAAAAGAATAGTATTTGCATTTGGAATTATCTATGGTATTAATATAATGCTTAAAAATGTTGGGGTTTATTTACCAATAAATATTTCAACTATAACTGTTACTTCCTTTTTAGGAGTACCTGGTTTATTATCACTATTTGCTATTCTCTATATCTTGTAATTGGAGGTAAGTATAGAAAGTAGTGCTTTAGAAAATTTAATTCAATATTATCACGATAAAAAATTAGCTCATGCTTATTTGATATCAACTAATAATATTGCTAAATGTTATGAAGTTCTTTTAAAAGTTATAAAGAACATTTTTTGCGTTAATGAATATGGGGATAATTGTAATAAGTGTTCTTTATGTCATTTAATTGATGTTCATAATCTTCCTAGCTTAAAAGTAATTGAGCCAGATGGAACCTTTATTAAAAAAGAACAAATTTTAGAACTTAAATATTTATTTTCCAAAGATTCTCAATATACTAAGGAAAATATTTATATAATTAAGAACGCTGAGAAGATGAATAAGGAATCCGCTAATACAATGTTAAAATTCTTAGAAGAACCCGATGGGGATGTTATAGGTTTCTTTATCACTAATAATAAAGATAATGTTATTTCCACTATTGTAAGTAGATGTCAAAATATTGATGTTAATTTTACCAATAGTGATTTTGAAGAATTAGGACTTAGTGAAGATGAATATAATACTTATTTAAATACTTTAAATGACTACTTAACAAAAATAGAAATGGAAAAAAGTAAATTAATCTTGTATAATAAAGAGTGTCTAGGAGAATATACCAAGGATGACATTAAAATTTTAATGCAAATGGCTTTAAAAAAATATAAAGAGGCTTTGAATAATAAAATACTTGGTAAAGAAATAAAAGATAATTTATTATTCATAGATAAATTAAGTATAAATAATCTAAAAAAGAAAGTTAACTTATTAATAGACTATTTGAAAGAGTTAACTTATAATGTTAATTTAGATTTGTTACTAGATAAGTTTGTAATAGAAATGGAGGTAATTAATAATGAAGGTTTATAGTGTTAAATTTAAAGAACAAGGTAAAAGTTATTATTTTAATGGTAATGATGATTATAAAATTGATGATTATGTAATTGTGGAAACTGAAAAAGGTCTACAATATGGTAAGATTAGTGGTATTATCTCTACTGATGAAGAAGAAAATAGTTATAAAAATATTATTAGATATGCCCAAGAAGAAGATAAAGAAGAATATTTAAAACTTTTAAATGAAGCTAGTGGGGCTTTAGAAAAATGTAAAAGTTTAGTGGCAACATTAGGTCTTAATATGCATGTTTTAAGCGCTGAGTTTACTTTTGATCGAACCCAATTATTATTTAATTTTACATCTGATGAAAGAGTAGATTTTAGAGAACTTGCCAAAAGACTAGCAGGAATATATCACACAAGAATTGAACTTCGCCAAATTGGCGCCCGTGATAAAGCTAAAGAAATTGGGGGTATTGGTATTTGTGGCGGCAGAATATGTTGTTCTAGATTCTTAAATCATATTGACGCTATTTCGATGAATATGGCTAAAAATCAAAATTTAGCTTTAAATCCATCTAAAATAAATGGTTTATGTGGTCGACTTCTATGTTGTTTACAATATGAAGATGATAATTATTTAGAATGTAGTAAAGGACTTCCGAGTGTTGGTGATACTATTAATACACCGAGTGGCGAAGGTTCTGTTGTCAGTGTGGATGTTTTAAATCGTAAATGCAAAGTTTTAGTGGGTAGTAATAAAGAAGAAGTAGATTTTAATGAGAATACCGAAAATAGTATTGAATGATTTATATGATTATGATTTAAAAATTTATCAATATGATACCCATTTTAAATTTTCAATAGATTCTATTTTACTAGCGGAATATGTAAAAATTACTAATAGAACTAAAGAAATATTAGATTTATGTACCGGTAATGCCTCAGTACCTCTAATATTATCAACAAAAACTAAAGCAAATATCGAGGCCATCGAAGTTCAAAAAGACGTTTATGATTTAGCAGTTAAAAGCATTTCATATAATAAACTGGACCATCAAATAACTGTCTATAATAATAATATTTTAGATATTAAAACTATCAAAGGTTTAAAAAAATATGATATAATTACTTGTAATCCCCCATATTTTAAGGTGGATGAAAAAAGTTATACTAATGATTTTGAACCTCTTGCTATAGCCCGCCATGAAATATTAGTTACTCTTGATGATATTTTTAGAATTGCAAGTGAACACTTAGACAGTAAGGGGGAGTTTTATTTAATTCATCGCCTTGAAAGATTAGATGAAATAATTATCTTAGGTAATAAGTATAAACTAAATGTTAAAAATATTGAACTTATTAAAACTAAAGAAAAAAATAAACCAAGTATGGTTTTAGTAAGATGTATTAAAAATAGTAAAATGGGTATAAAAATAAGTAATCCCGTGAGTATTGAAGGAAGGACTACTTATCAAGATATATTTAAGGAGGAAGTATGAAGCTTGTAGTAGGGTTAGGTAATCCCGGAAGAGAATATAAAAATACCAGACATAATATTGGATTTATGGTTTTAGATAATTACTTAGGTAAAGTTGATTGGAAAAATAAAATGGAAAGTAATTTCTATAGTACTGAGGTAAATGGCGAAGATGTTATATTTATTAAGCCTCTTACTTATATGAACTTATCCGGTATGGCTGTAAGTAAAGTAGTTAAATTTTATAAAATAAAGACGGAAGATATCTTAGTAATTCAAGATGATTTAGATTTAGAAGTTGGTACCTATAAAGTTAAGAAAAATAGTTCATCGGGAGGCCATAATGGAATTAAATCAATTATAAGTGAGTTATCTAGTGAAGATTTTTTAAGAATAAAGGTCGGTATTGGTAAGAATAGTTTAATGCCTACAGATAAATATGTTTTAGCTAAAATACCAGATGAAGAATTAAAATTAATTGAAAGTAACTTTCCTAAATTTAATGAATTAATCGAGAATTTTATTGATGGTAATATTGAAAAGTAATAGATAAAGTAATAAATTTTGGAGGATAATATGCCGTTTGATAAACTTTTTAACTTTCAAAATAATGCTGTGACATATGGGTTAACAAATGAGTTAATCGCTTTTTACTTGCTAGAATTATTTAAAAAAGAAAATAAAAATGTTATTTTAGTAACAAGTAATTTATATGAAAGTAATAAAGTTTATAATGCTTTAAAAACTCATACGGAAGATGTTGAATTATTTCCAATGGATGATTTTATTACTTCTAAAGTAGTGGCAATGTCGCCAGAATTTAGTTTAGGTAGATTAAATGTTTTAGAAAAAATTAAAAATAAAAAAATGATTATTGTTACTAACTTAATGGGATATTTAAAATATTTACCTAGTATAAGTAGTCAAAATAGTTATAGTTTAAAAGTTAATGAAGAAATAAATAGAAACAATCTTATAAATACTCTGGAGGATTTTGGCTATAAACAAGAATCATTAGTAACTACATCGGGAGAATATTCTCTAAGGGGTTTTATAATTGATATTTATATTGTTAATGAAGTACACCCAATAAGAATTGAAATGTTTGATAATACCATTGAATCTATTCGTTATTTTGATGAAAATAATCAAAGAACGATAAATGAAATCAAAGAAATTACTTTAAAGCCTTTTACCGAGGTCGAAACTACTGATAAGAGTTCTTTATTTGATTATTCAAATGAAGGTATTGTCGTTTATCTAAATAAAGATCAAATAATGGTGGCTTATAAAAAATTATCTGAAGAAATTTTAGAATATCAAGAGAAACAAAATGAAACAGAAAAATACATGTATAAACTTGAAGATATTAATCCTAAATTTGAATTATATATTGATAATATTAATAATCCTACGGATATTGTAGCCAAAGAAATACCTAGTTTTAATGAAAACTTTGAACTTTTAAAAGATACTTATTATCGGTGGCAAAAAGAAAAGAAAAAGGTTTACTTTTATCTTTCCTTAGATAAACAAATTAAAACTATTAAAAATTTAATACCAGAGGCTAATATCATTAAACAAAGAATTAATAAAGGATTTATTTTTAATGATTTGGTTTGTGTATCGGAATATGATATTGGCTCTTCTTTAAAAGAAATGCCTAAGTATAAAAATAACTTACATATTGGAAAAAAAATTAAAAGTTATAATGATTTAGAAAAAGGTGATTATGTTGTCCATTTAAATCATGGCATAGGTATTTATAATGGTCTTGTTACTTTAACCAAAGATGGTTTAGAAAAAGATTACATTCAACTTTTATATGAAGGTAATGATAAAATATATATTCCCGTTGAAAAAATAAATTCCATATATAAATATTCAAGTAAAGATGGGATAAAGCCAAAGATTAATAAGTTAAATTCGGCAAGTTGGGCGAAGACAAAAACCTATATTAAAGCAAAAGCCAAAGATATTTCGAAAGAACTTTTAGATTTATACCAAAAAAGAGCTAGTATTAAAGGCATTGCCTACCAAGATTATGAAGAAGAAAGTCTCTTTGCTTCATCTTTTCCTTATGAAGAAACTAAAGACCAAACTAAAGCCATTGCGGAGATTAAAAATGATTTAGATAGTGAAGTTCCAATGGATAGACTTCTTTGTGGCGATGTTGGTTTTGGAAAAACAGAAGTGGCTATGCGCGCTATATTTAAAACTGTTATTAATAATTATCAAGTAATGTATTTGTGTCCAACCACGATTTTAGCTAAGCAACAATATAATGTTATTTGTGAAAGATTTAAAGATATTCCGGTAAATATCCGTCTTTTTAATCGTTTTACAACTCCTAAAGAAGGAAAATATATAATAAGCGCCTTAAGTGAGGGTAAAATAGATATTTTAGTGGGAACGCACCGCATTTTAAGTGACGATATTAAACCATCGAAATTAGGTCTTTTAGTAGTGGATGAAGAACAACGCTTTGGCGTTAAACATAAAGAAAAAATTAAAGAATATAAAAATGATGTTAATGTGTTAACTTTATCAGCAACCCCAATTCCAAGAACTTTAAAGATGGCTTTATCGGGTTTAAGAGACTTATCCATTATAGATACACCTCCAATTAATAGATATCCCGTTCAAACTTATGTCATTGAAGAACAAGATTTATTAGTGAAAGATGCTATTTATAAAGAATTATCTCGAAAAGGACAAGTATTTATTTTGTATAACCGGATTGAAGATTTAGATAAGATAGCGAGTAAAATAAACACTTTAGTACCTGAAGCTAGAATCAGAGTAGCTCACGGTAAAATGAGTAAAGAAGAACTTGAAACTATTATGGAAGATTTTGTGGCTTATGAATATGATATTTTAATTTGTACCACAATCATTGAAAATGGTATTGATATAGCGAACGCTAATACTTTAATTGTTTATGATGCTGATAATTTTGGCCTTGCCCAATTATACCAAATAAGAGGAAGAGTCGGACGTAGTGATAAAGTTGCTTATGCATACCTTTTATATAATAAACAAAAGATGTTAAATGATATCGCTGTTAAAAGACTCCAAGCTATTAAAGAATTTACCGAACTGGGAAGTGGTTATAAAATAGCAATGCGTGATTTGTCGATAAGAGGAGCTGGTGATATCTTTGGTAGTGATCAAGCAGGATTTGTGGATTCTGTTGGTATATCTTTGTATATGAAACTAATTGAAGATGAACTAAAAAAAGCAAAAGGCGAATATGTGGAAGAAGAGGATACCGATAATAAAAACTTGATTGAAGTATCTACTCATATTAAAGATGATTATGTCGCTGATGAAGATATTAAAATTGAAATTCACCAAAAAATTAATGAAATTGACTCCTTAGAAAAACTAAGAGAAGTAAAAGCCGAACTTGAAGATAGATTTGGGAAAATTGATAGTGATATGGAAGTCTATATGTATGAGGAATGGTTTACTAATCTATGTAAGATGTTAAATATTACAAGAATTAATAAAACTGATCGTTTTGTGGAAATTACCTTACCAGAAGAGGTATCAAACAATATTAAAGGTGATAAACTATTATTTGAAACTATGAGTATCTCTACAAAGTTTAATATTAAATATCTTCATAAAAATATAATTATCACCTTGTTTTATAAAGGCTTACCAGAACATTATATTTACTATTTAGTAAAACTTCTTCTCGCTGTTAAAGATAATTAGTATAAATTACTAAAAACTACCTACAATATAAAAAGGAGTGGGTAGTAAATGATTAAAAGTGGAATTACTAGAAGAATAGATGAATTAGGAAGAATTGTAGTTCCGAAAGAAATAAGATATAACTTAGGTATTAGAGATGGTGAACCTTTAGAAATATATACTTCAGATAATGCTATTATAATAAAAAAATATTCGCAAGTTGAAAATATTAAAGATATAAGTGAAAATCTTTGTAATATTATTTATGATATTTGTAATGTTGGAGTTATTATTAGTGATAGAGAAAAGATTATTGCTACGAGTAGTAATTTAAAAGATTTAAATAATATTACATTAAAAGAAAAATATAAAAGTTTAATTGATAATAGAGAAACTTATACAAGTGAGTCTTTAGAAAATGACTTTAATACTAATGCATATTTTAGTGTTATACCTATTATTACTTCCATTGATTGTAGTGGGCTTGTCATAATAATTAGTAATAAAAAAGATGATAATAATATTAAACTAGCTAAAATAATTACAAAATTAATTGTTAATAAAATAGATGTTAATTAAAGCATCTTTTCTTTGATTTTTTAAATTCCAAATTAGCTATTTTTTGTCTAAAATGGAATTGGTTTTAAATTTAATACAAACCATAAAAAGTGTTATATTAATAATGGTGATTATCATGAATTTAAAAAGAAATATTGAAGAAGTGTTTTTGGAATATAATAAAATGTTTAAAGTCGTCTTAATTACAGGGCCAAGACAAGTAGGAAAAACAAACTTTTTAAAAAACATAAAAGAAAAAATAAGAAAATATGTAACCTTAGACGATTTAGAAATTAGAAAAATGCTAATGAAAATCCGAAAGAATTTCTGAGTATTTATAAAATTCCAATAATAATTGATGAAATTCAATATGCTCCAAAATTACTTTCTTATAAAAATAGCATGTGAAAACACAAAAGAGAAAGGATTATTCTGGCTAACATGTTTCCAAAAAATTGAATTAATGAAAAATGTTAGTGAGTCACTGGCTGGTAGAATGGGTGTTCTCGATATGACATCATTTACTAATAGAGAACTATGTAAAAGTAAATTACCACCTTATGATTTAGAGAAATTTACTAATAGAGATATGATATCAAAAGATAAAATATTAGATTTAATTTTAAAAGGGGAATGCCTGAATATTTAACTCAAAATATTAAAAGAGAATACTTTTTTTCTAGTTATGTTAATTTATATTTAGAAAGAGATAAAAATTAATTTATCCATTAAGAAAAGAAGAATTAAAAAGAATAACATCGCAACCAAAAATTATTTTTATAGATAATGGTTTATGCACATATTTGCTAGGTATAAATACTAAAAAAGCTTTAATTGATTATACAAATTTTGGTTTTTTATTTGAAAATTATATTATTTCGGAAATGTTAAAAACTAATAGTAATTATAGTTTAGGAAATACTTTTAGTTATTATAGAGCTAAAGATGGTAATGAGATAGATTTAATAATAAAAGACTATGATAATATATATCACCCTTTTGAAATTAAATATAAAGATAATGTTAATGTAAGTATGATATCTTCTTTTAATAAAATAAAGAATTTAAAAAATGTTGGTAAAGATGGCATTATTTGTAATGAAAAAAATGTTAAAAAATTAACTGATACTCACGATATAATACCAATTAGTAGTGTTATTGTATAAAATAATAATTTATTTAATATAAAAATAGCAAATCATAAAATTGCTATTTTTTAGTACTTTATCTATTTCTTTTTCGAACTTTATTTAAAAATAAAGTCAACGTTTCTTTAGTATCATCTGAAATAGTAAAATCAACATTTTCTATTCTTTTTAAGACACCATTTTGATAAATATGGTAAATACCATCAATATAACCTTCAACTGTTTGATTATCTAAATCATAGTTAGATATACCATCAATGTCAAAGATAGGAGGGGTTAAAAATTTCTTTTTGCCACCTAGATATATTCCTTCTTTACCATTAAGAACAACTTTAAAAATTGGATTAGAAATAAATTCTTCCATTGAATGATTAGGATGACAAATTGGGCTAAAATCTAATAAGGTAACCTTATCAAAGAAATTAGGAATTATAATTTTTTTCAAACTGGTTTGGGCAAATGTCCGTTCATGAAGTCCGTTATCAACATATCTATAGTGGCCTCTTTTACCAATAAAATAGGCGCCTTCTTTACCATTTAAGGTAGTTATATAACAAGGAGTATCTTTTGGAACTTCATAATGATTTACTCTAATAACACCATTTATATCATCAAATTTTGGGGGAACATAGCCATCTGTGGTTCCAAGTTTTCCATTTCTTTCTCCAACTAATAAGAGATAACCAGAAAATAATTTATTTTGTTTATAATATATTTTATCAAATTTTTCATTTTCAATTTGACATGTTTTATAATTAATTAAGCCTTCTAAATTAGTTTCTAAATTATGAGCAATTACAGGAATTCTTTTATCGGGATCAGGATGTAATGGTTTATACTCATATTTGGCAAATTTGAGAATAATTTTTATATCTAAATTCTTTTTACTATTTTGATTATAGGCATAAGAATTATGAATAACAATTAAAATTGCCGATTTACCATCCTTTGTTTTTAAAATTAAACTGCCATGTCTATCTCTAATATTTCTATTTCGATCATAATATGGTAATCTTACAAAAGATTCAGGTCTTGTAGTAACATCTGGATATATACAATGAATATATTTAACATACACATTATCTAAAATTTCATTTTCATCTTTTTCTAAGATTTTTTTAATTGCTGTAAGTAAATTCTTTTTATAAAAATTATAGCCATCAATTTCTCGGTTGTATTCTCGATTGGCTCTAGCTTCTCTTTCCTCATCGGTTTCGTGCCATATATTATAATTATTCATGTATGTATTAATAAAATCATCTAATTTTGGTAAAGAATCAAAATCTTTCTTTAAAAATTTTCTAATTGTTAAATATTCCCCATGAGTATCTATATTTGGTATTCTATATATTTTATGAAATCTATCAGAATCTATCTTTTTTCCTTCTTTTTCCATTTTGTCCTCCTATATGAGATATTATTTTATTGGAATACTCGGTATATGTCAAGTTATAAAAAAATTGTTATAAAAAAATTTTTGAGTGTATTTTAACAATTATTAATATATACTTTATGTGAAATAAAATTAATAAATATATATAAAAATATTCACATAAAAAGATGGTATAATTATTAATTGATATTATGAAGTTAAAAAATATAGAAAATATAAAGAAATTTCTAAAAGAAAAATGTTATATTAGCATTTAGCAATTGTTAAAATTAAAATAATATGATAAAATTAACTTACTTAACGAGGATATTGTGTGATAATTACATAGTCTTATATAGAGAGTTAATGGTGGGTGGAAATTAACAAAGATCGTAATTAGGTATGAACAAGGGAGTTAAGAAGCAGTCGTGCTTTATAACGAGTAAGTGTATGAATAAATTCATAAATAAAGGTGGTACCGCGGAAAATGTTTCGTCCTTTGTTTATGAATTTTTTTAATTAAAAGAAGGTGATAATATAAAAGCAGTAATATTTGATGTGGATAATACCTTAATTGAATGGAAAGAAGAGTTTTTTAAGGCTATAGTTAAAACAATTAATGAGGAAGGATTTAATTATAGTATTGAATTAATTCATAAGATATTTGAAACTGTAGATGAAAATGAAAGAGTTAAAGAAAAGTTAGAAAAAGAAGATTTAGTTAATTTTATTAATGAAAAGTGTGGAACTGATTTAACTGTAGAGTTTGTTGATAAGTATATGAAAAATTTAGATAACTGTGTGGAAAAGAATGTTAGTGTTATAGATACTTTAGAATACTTAAGTAAAAAGTATAATTTATATGTTCTTACGAATTGGTTTACAGAATGTCAAAAAGAAAGATTAAGAAGGTCTGGCATACTTAAATATTTTAAAGATGTCATTGGGGCTGATCAAAATTATTTTAAACCTAATCCGAAAGCATTTGATATTATTTTAAAGAATTATAAAAAAGAAGAATTTGTCTATATTGGGGATAGTTTAGAAAAAGATGTAATATTTCCTATGTCTTTAGGAATAAGAGCTATATGGAAAACAAATGAGGAAAGTGATAAATACGAAACTATTAAAAATATTAGGGATTTAAAGAATATATTATAGAAAGAGGTAAAAAGATGAATAAAAAATATTATATAACAACACCAATTTATTATCCAAGTGCGGAGTTTCATATTGGGCATTGTTACACCACGATTATTGCCGATGCCATAGCAAGATACAAAAGATTATCAGGATATGATGTCTACTTTCAAACCGGAACTGATGAACATGGCTTAAAGATTGAAAATAAAGCGAAAGAATCCGGAGTTACTCCTAAGGAATATGTTGATAAAATTATTTTAAATGCAAAAGATTTATGGAAAAGTTTAAATATTTCTTATGATTATTTTATTAGAACCACAGATGAAGACCACACAAAAAGAGTGCAAGAAATATTTAAAAAATTATATGATCAGGGAGATATTTATAAAGGAGAGTATAAAGGCCTTTATTGTGTTCCATGTGAATCATTTTGGACGGAAACACAACTTGTTGATGGTAAATGTCCTGATTGTGGAAGAGATGTTAATTTAGTTACGGAAGAGGCTTACTTCTTTAAATTAAGTAAATATCAACAAAAGTTAGAGGATTACTTTGAATCTCATCCTCACTTTATTGAGCCTGAATCAAGAAAAAATGAAATGCTTAATAATTTTATTAAACCAGGCTTGGAAGATTTATGTGTTTCAAGAACTTCATTTAAATGGGGAATACCGGTTACTTTTGATGAAAAACACGTTATTTATGTTTGGATAGATGCTTTAACTAACTATATAACTAGTTTAGGTTATCCCGAAGAAACAGAGAAATTTAAGAAATATTGGCCATGTGATTTACATTTAGTTGGAAAAGAAATAGTGCGTTTTCATACGATTATTTGGCCTGCCATACTAATGGCTTTAGGATTAGAGTTACCAAAACAAGTCTTTGGGCACGGATGGCTTATAATTGATGGGGGAAAAATTAGTAAGAGTTTAGGTAATTATAAAGATCCAAGAGAATACATTCACTCTTATGGTGTTGATGCTGTTCGTTATTATGCTTTAAGAGAAGTACCTTTTGGTAGTGATGGTAATTTCTCGGAAAGTGCTTTAATTACGAGAACTAATGCTGATTTATGTAATATCCTAGGAAATTTAGTAAGTAGAACAATTCAAATGGGTATTAAATATTTTGAGGGTGTTGTTCATAAAAGTGAGAAGACCGAAGATATTGATGCTTACTTAACGGAAAGTATTTATAATCTAAAGACAACAGTTGATGGTAAAGTTGAATCTTTAAAAATTAATGAAGCTTTAGAATGTATTTTTGATGTATTAAGAAAATGTAATAAATATATTGATGATACGACTCCTTGGGTACTTGCTAAAGATGAAGAAAACAAGGAAAGATTAGAAACAGTTATCTATAATTTACTTGAAGGAATAAGAGTATGTGCCATTATGTTACAAGCCTTTATTCCGGAAACTAGCGAGAAAATCTTTAAAGGTTTAAATGTTTTAGATACTTCATTTGATAGCATAAATAAAATGGTGGAAGTTTATAATCTTGGTAGTGAGAAACCTGCAAATCTATTTGAAAGGATTAAAGAAGATTAATGTTTACAGATAGTCATTGTCATTTATATCATGAATATTATGAAGATTTAGATTTTATAATAAAGGATAGTATTAATAATAAAGTAAATCGTTTTATAAATGATGGCTGTGATAAGGAAAGTAACGAAGAAGTATTAAAACTTGTAAGTATTTATGATAATATGTATGGTACTTTAGGAATTCATCCGGAGAATGTGGAAGATTATAAAGACGAGGATTTAAAATTTATTGAGGATAATTTAAATAATCCGAAAATAGTAGCCATTGGGGAGATTGGTCTAGATTATCATTATGGTAAAGAAAATAAAGATGACCAAATTAAACTCTTAGAATTACAACTTAAGATGGCTGAAGAACATGATATGCCTGTCGTAATTCACAGTAGAGAAGCTACTTTAGATACTCTTAATACTTTAAAAAAATATAAAGTTAAAGGGGTTATTCATTCTTTTAGTGGGTCTAAAGAAACCGCTCGAGAATACTTAAAGTTAGGTTATCTCTTGGGAATTAATGGGGTTATAACTTTTAAAAATGCTAACATTAAAGAAGTGATTAAAGAGATTCCTTTAGAAAGTTTAATATTAGAAACAGATAGTCCTTATCTTACCCCTGAACCTTTTAGGGGGCATCAAAATAATCCAAGTCATATCATAGATATTGCCAATTTTGTGGCTAATTTAAAAGATGTTAGTTTAGAAGAACTATCTAATATAACTAATAAGAATCTAGAAAATATGTTTAAACGAATAAAATAGTCAATTTATATTGATTATTTTTTTTAACTTTTGTATAATATAGCCTTGTATTAAAGACGAGGAGAAAACTTATGAAAAAAGAAAATTTATATGATTTTTTAGATAACAAAGTAAATAAAAATGTGAAAATCAATCAAGATTTTTTAAAAGGTCAAAAACAAGCTAAAGATTATAGAGACGCTAAAGAAAGAAACGAACTAGTTACTAAAGAAGTAAAAGCTTATTATTACTATAAGTATTTTATGAATGTTGTCTTTTCAGAATATTTAAAAAATCAAATTAATGAGTTAAAAGATTTAAATGTTGATAAAGCTAAAACTAGACCATTCTTTTTAGAAGTATATATTGATACTTATACCAAAAAAGAAGTAGATATTACCATGTTTTATCAAAGAGTTTATTGTTCTTTTAAAGATTCAGTTATTTGTGATGTATTTATGGATCATGTAAAACATTTTGCGGAATGTTGTGGAATTAATAAAGAAAGTAATACAGATAGAAATATATTTGTTTTTAAGAAAATATCAATTAATGATATGTTAAAAGCATATTATGAACAACTTGGAAAGTTTAACTTTACTGATGAGTTAATTGAAACTGTTCAAGAAGATGAAAATACTTTAATTAGTAGCGATGAACTGGCAATGGATGTTAAGAAAAGATAACTTGGTAACACTTGTTATCTTTTTTTGACAAATAGGTGTTTTTTAGGTATAATTATAATGTTAGAAGGTGAAAAATGAAAAGAGTATTTAATGTTCTTGTACGTACTGCTTTTATTATTCTTTTTGTAGTGGCATCTTCTAGTTATGTTCATATTGTGGAAACAAAATCTTATAGTGATAATATAAATAAAACAATAAACTTATCAACAATGGCTATGAAAGCAAAAGAATTTCAAGAAAATGATATTTATAGCGCGAAAGATACTTTTACCGGAGATTTAACTGGTTATGTTTATAATTGTCCTTTATGTGGAGGGACTTTAGGATGTAAACCATCTTATGATATTACAGATGGAAAGACTACTTATCCAGATTCAATGTATGGGACAGTAAGGATTGTAGCCTCTTCTAAAAACTTACCATGTGGCTCAATTGTAAGATTTCAAACCGATAGAATATCACCTTACCCAGTTATTGCAATCGTCCTTGATAGAGGTGTTAGAGGTAATGCACTAGATTTACTTAGTAGTGATATTCGTTATGCTTATGATATCGTTGAACGTAGTGTTATAACTTATGATGTTTTAAGATTTGGTTATGGGGAAAATGAAGGCTAAAAAGAGTTTAGGCCAAAATTTTCTTGTTGATGATAATGTTATTACTAATATTAGTGATAATATTATGGCCAGTCCTGATGATTTAATAATCGAAATAGGTCCGGGAATGGGAGCCTTAACTAGAAAGTTAAAGTTAAAGAATGCTTTACTTTTTTGTTATGAAATAGATACCGATTTAAAAAGTTATTTAAGTAGTTTAGAAGATAATAAAACCAGAATTATTTGGGGGGATTTTTTAAATAGTAATCTAAAAGAAGATATTAAAGATATCAAGTATAAAGACTTATATATTGTAGGAAATTTACCATACTATATAACAACACCGATTATTAAGAAGATTATTGATTCAGAGTTAGATATTAAAAATATGTTATTTATGGTGCAAGATGAAGTGGCAGATAGGTTTACGGCTAGTCCCAAATCTAAGGAATATGGAAGTATTACTTTATTTTTGAAGTATTATTATAAGGTAGAGAAATTATTTAAAGTAAGCAAGAATTCTTTTAATCCGGTGCCTAAAGTGGAAAGTGCCATCATTAAGTTTACGAAAAGAGAAGATAAAACAAAGGTGGATAAAGACAAATACTTTAAATTAATAAATGATAGTTTTAAATTTAAAAGAAAAACTTTAAAGAATAATTTAAGTAATTATGATTTTACTAAAGTAAAAGAGATATTAGATAAATATAATTTAGAAGAAAATGTGAGAGCAGAAGAATTATCCGAAGAAGTCTTTGTTGCTATTTCCAATAATCTTTGATAAGATAAATTTGTTTAAAGAGGGTGGATTAAATGAAAGAAAAAAATAAAATGTTTTTAATCGGGGGTATCTTATTATTAGTCGTTGTTCTATTTATTGTTTTATTATTTAGTTTAAATAAAAATAAACAATATGAAAAAAACTATGTGGATTTTGTAAGAACTTACTATATCTTAGGGGTAACTTCCAATAATGAGGATGCTAGTTATGTTAATTTAGAGATTCAAAATAATAGTGAAAGAGAAACTGTTAAAGTCTTAAGAGATTTAATAGAGGATGAAATAGTAGAGGGAAGTCTCTATGAATTTACTTTCGATTATAGTGGACCAACCTTAAATGATAACATTAAAGAAATATTTAATAAAATGACTTTAAAAAGTGTGAGACTTACAAGTATGGAAAGAAATGATACTTTATAATGTATAATTATGATTTTAAAAATAATAATGAAGTAACTTTAACGGAACAAGAAAATTTAATAGTGGACATCGACAATAACACCTATAATTTAAGTGTTTTAGTAACGAATAAAAATATTTTGTTTTTTCGAAATATAAATGTCGGTAATGTTTTAAATACAAGAGGGATGTATATGCCACCAGAATATGAACTAGAACTTAAAATACCAAAAGATAAAATTAAAATAAATATTGAAGATAATAATACCATTATTAATTATTTAGATAGTGAAATAATTATTTATAATTTTAATATCAGGGCCTTTATGTAAGGCTTTTTATAAGCATAAAATTTTTCGTAAAAATATGCAAAAGAAATTTGTAATTTAAAAATTTTTAAATTAAAATTATATTTTTATTTTATTTATAAAGTTGCGAACTCTAATTTTTACATTAGGGGTAATATTGCTCTCTAGGTTATGATAACTAAGTAGTACTTGTTCATTTATAGAAGTAGTATCTTCATAAGGGCTATATAGATTTTCATCATATTCATCATCTTCTAAAGAAAATAAATTTGTTTTTGGATAGTCAAACTTTGTATTACCTACTTCCTTGTGACTTAAATCAAGTCTCCAAAGCCAAAGGCACTCACTATTAGAAGTTTTAAATAAACATCTGTTAATAAAATCCGTTAAATGAGGATTTTGAGTGTTGTTATAATTTTGACACATATTCATATATTCTTGCATAATTCTTTGATGTTTTTGGGCTTCCTCATTTGGATGCCATTTTTGTTTTTCCTCGTCGTATACTTCATTAAATCCAAGTGGTGCACCAGAATAGTCTTTTAATGATTTTATAAATTGATATGGTTTTACTTTTTTTAGTTGTTCCGAAGTTATAATTCTAATATTATTTGGATTAAATATTTTCTTATAAGTTTCGAAGTCAGTAATAAAGCCAAATGTTGTATCTATTACCGTTTTATTGTTATTTAAATCAATTAATAAAAATGTATGCTCATAATCTGTTTTTCTTCCTGATTTCTTTGTATAATATTCTGCATAATTTTGTAAATTGCAAGTTATTATTTCAAAATCTTTAAAATATAAACTTAAGGCAACAGCACAAGCATGACAGTAGCCATTAGAATAATTTTCTTTTAGTAATTCTTTTATTGGAAATCCTAAAAAATAATATTGAGGCAATTTTTGTAAAAATGTACCATTATATCTTGCTTTTTTAATTATATTAGGTCGATGCCAATCATCACTATGTAATCCTGACCACCATCCAGCTGCTCTTTTATATTGTATATAATCGTAATAAACTATTTTATCGGCATTTTGGGCTTTTTTTAAATTTTTTTCATACTTTGTTAAATTTGTCATAAAAATGAACCCCCTTAAATTAGCAATTATGATAACATAAAACAGAAGCATTTGCAAATAAGTCTTTAGTTAAAGCCCTTTATAAGCATAAAATTAATATTTATTCATAAAATTTACTGGTGATATGTTTGGAAATTAATAAAGGGGATTTTGTAACCAGAAAAAGTTATAATCATGATACGGTCTTTAAGGTTATAAGTATAAAAGATGGTTTATATTATTTAAAAGGGGTAGAAGTAAGACTATATGCGGATAGTCCTTTTTCCGATTTAGTAAAATGTGAAAAACCAAGAGAAGATGATTTCTTTAAAGGAGAAAGAGGCACTAAAGATATTGTTAAAGATGATTATTTTTACTTACCAGGGAAAATACTACATATAGATGGAGATAGTGAATACTTAGATAAATGTTTAAAGTTTTATAAAAGTGAAGGAGTATACGCCATCGGGAAAAAGATTAAAGAAGAAGATATGTATGAACAAGTAGGACTTTTATTAAAAGAATATAAGCCGGATATTTTAATTATTACAGGTCATGATGCCTATTATAAGAAAAAAGGTAGTATTAAAGATAATGAAAATTATAAGAATACCAAGAATTTTATTAAAGCCGTAAAAGCGGCGCGCAATTATGAAAAAAGTCATGAGAAGTTAGTTATTATTGCGGGTGCTTGTCAAAGTAATTATGAAGAATTAATTATGGCGGGAGCTAACTTTGCCTCAAGTCCTAAAAGAGTCAATATTCATGCCCTAGATCCCGCGATTATTGCCGTTACTATCGCTCTTACCGAAAGAAATAAAGAAGTTGATTTAAAAAGTACTTTAGAGAAAACCAAATATGGTAAAGATGGTATGGGTGGCATTATGGGTAATGGTCTTATGTATGTGGGGTATCCAAGATAATGAATATAGATATTGTGAAAAATAAAATTGAAAGTAATTTAAATCGGAAAGTTGTGGTAACTGTGTATGGCCTTAGAAATAAAATATCCAAATACGAAGGTATTCTTTATAAAACTTATCCGAATATTTTTACCATTTTGTATGAAGGAAACGAAAAAAGTTTTACTTATAATGAGTATATAACTGGGGATATAAAGATAAAATTTTTAAGTTAAATTAGCTATTCAGAGAAATAATTCACAAAAAATTAAGAAATAATTAATAAAATTGTTGAAAAAATGACAAGATTGTTTTAAAATTAAATTGTGAGTATTTCAAGATAAGGAGTGTGTTTTATGGAAATCACAAGAGTACGTGTTCACAAAGTTGATAGAGAGGGCTCAAGACTTAAAGGTTATGCTACTGTTACTATCGACGATTGCTTTGTTGTAAGCAATATTAGAATTATAGAAGGAGAAAACAGATTATTTTGCGCTATGCCAAGTCGTAAAGTAAATGATGATAAATTTGAAGACATCGTTCATCCAACTAATGCAGAAACAAGAGAAATGTTTGAATCAAAAATTTTAGAAGAATACAATAATCCAACACCAGTTGAAGAAGAAGAAAAATAGTAGGGAAACCTACTTTTTTTATGACTAAATTTATGGCCTCTTTCATATACTTTTCTAGGAGGACTTATGGAGACGAGCGAATACGTTAATAATTATGGTAGTCATGAAATAAAAGTAGTAGATCGTAGTGTTATGAATTTAACTGGTATTAGCAAAATAAGTAGTTTTGATGACCAAGAATTTTTAATGGAATCTAATATGGGAGTTATCTTACTTAAAGGTGAAGGATTAGAAATAGTGAAACTTGATACCCATGATGGTAATGTCAAAATAAAAGGTAAACTATATAGTATTGCTTATATGGATAATATGAAGAAAAATAAAGAAGAAAGTCTTCTAAGTAAGTTATTTAAATAATGAATAGTAATATTCAAATAATATCTTTTATTGTGTCATTTATCTATGGCGTGATATTTTATTTTGTAACTAAGATTAATTTTTATTTAATTAAAGATTTAAAATTATATTTAAAACATATTTTAACATTTATTTATACTTTAGATATGGCGATAATCTATATAATAATTTTATACCATCTTAATAAAGGTTATTTTCATATTTATTTTATTATGGTAGTATTCCTAGGATTTATTATGGGATATATAATAGATAAAAAGTTAAGTAAACTTAGCGTCAAAAAGACTTAAACAACTAGAAAAATACTTTATAGTGTGCTAGTATCAAAAGTGAAAATAGGTTATTAGGGGAAATTTTTATGCATACTAAAAAAAGTAAAAAAGAAAAGAAAAGATTATTCTTAATAACTATAACAATTATTGGATTGTTATCTCTTTTAGTTGGGAGTGTTTATAGTGATTGGCATCAAATCCTTAAAAATAGACAATTAGAAAGAGAACTAAATAGTGAATATACTGAACTACTATCGGAAGAAGAAAAGTTAAGTGCGGAGATAACTAAATTACAAGATGATGAATATTTAGCAAGATATGCTAAAGAAAAATATATGTTATCTAGTGAAGGTGATACCATTATTAAATGGAATAAATAAAAAAGGACAGCGATTGTCCTTTTAAAATGCAAATAAATTATAAAAATTTGTGTTTTATTTTTGACACAAGCAAAAAAAAGTTGTATAATGTAATCAGTAGATTGGTCTTGACCCGTACGGGTTGGGATCAATCTATTTTTTTCTTTTTAAAACTGCAATTAATTCATTATTCTTTTTTAATATTATTTTATCAATCCATTTTAAAGATTTACCATTATATATTTTTATTGCTTGTTTAAGTAGTTCTTCTTTTGACATTTTGGAATTTGTTATATCTATTATAAAATTACTTGCTTGCTTTTTCTTCTTTTTAATAGCATCTTCTAATGTCCTTTTTCCATTACCAATTAATTCCTTTAAATCCCAAAATTCATTTTTAAAAATATAGTCAGCACATTGTATTCCTTCTTTTTCTTTAATGTTTGGCAAATACTCAATATTTTCTTTAAAGGTTTTGCTTAACCACTTTGCTACTTCTACTTCGTTGTTTTCATGAATGATTTTATTTAATTTCCCAACCATAAAAGTTTCGTTGTTAATTGTTACAGAAATAGCATCTTTAATTGAAGGAGTACTAGGGTTAGATTTTTTAAGCCATTCTTGTGTAATATTATAATAATTAGTATTTTTATTTTTAAATTCTTTTTTAATTTCTGATGTTCCTTTTGTTCTTGGCTTTGTTTTTGTTAAAGTTTTAATCACTTAAGCATATCATTAATAAACTCATCAACATTATTATAGCCTTTAACTTTGATTTTTCCTGATAAAATATCTTCGGCTTCTTTAGTAGCTTTAATAAGTCTTTTTGAAGGTTTATTACTTTCGCTTACATTCATTGAAGGAACAAAAGGCAATGATTGCTCTCTTACACATTGACTTAAAAACATGTTTAAAGCCACACTTGTGTTAAGTCCAAGTTTTTTAAATAAAATATCTGCATCATTTTTAAGTGTTTTATCAACTCTAAAACTCATATTAATAGTATTAGATACATTTTCCATAAAACATTCTCCTTTTTGTTACACTCTCTGATAAAATTAAAATATCATAAATGTAACATATTGTCAATAATATTTATTTATGATATATATACAAAAAAATGTTATATATAATATATTTATAATGGAAAAGTATATAAAAATGAAAAATAATTTGCACGATGTAGAATATTATTATAATATTGTGAGAAATAACTTAAAAAGATTAAGAAAAAAATATGGCTATACCCAACAGGATATAGCCGACTTAATTGGAGGAACGAGACAATATATTTGTGACATAGAAAATACTAAAAGATGTAAGCATGTAACGATAGATTATTTAGGCTTTATAGCAGATGCTTTAGAAGAAGATATAAGAGAATTCTTTAGAAAATAATTATTATATTTTTGTTTTAGAATATATTTTACAATCATCACTTCTTGATAATAAATAGTCCAAACTAACATTGTAAAAATCCGCTAGAATACATAATCTATCTATGGTATTAATTGGATACCTAGTTCATATTTTGAATATTGCTGTTGTGTAGTTTTAAGTATTTTAGCTATATCTTTTTGAGAGTAGTCTTTGTCCTCTCGAATTTCTTTTAATCTATTTATGTTCATTTATATTATTCCTTATTTGACTATTGATTTTTTATATGGTTTTCTTTCATCAGTTCTATATAAAATGTAATCAGTACTTGTATTATATAATTCGGCTAGTTTTACTAAAATATCTTCTGTAAGCATTGTTCTACCCGTTTCAATGTAACTATAATTTCTTTGAGTTATGCCAATTTTTTTAGCCACCTCAGTTTGAGTTAAATCTTTATCTTCTCTTATTTCTCTAATTCTATTCATAATATCACCTAGTAAACATTTAACCATAGTTAAAAATTGTCTATTGATTTTCAGACAAAAATGTTCTAAAATAAATATATCATAGACAATATTTGTCTAAAAATATTTTGCGTAATTTTGTTTCGGCATTAGCAACGTTGAATAAAGGAATGGTTAAATGATAAGAGAAAAATTGAAAAAATTGTTAAATATAAAAGTTATATATTTTGTTATATGTCTTTTTGTAATAACTTTATTTATATGTTTAAAAAACACTTATGCTTATTATAGCAGTGAAACAGATCCTGTGCCTATATTTACCAGTAGAGTAGGAAACTTTAGTGGTAAGGGAGATACTTCTCCTTTAACTGATAGAACAACGGATGTTAATTTAATGTTTTATGTACAAGATGTAACTAATCCAAAGAATTATACAATTATGGAAGGAACACCTGCTTTAGTATCAGGATATGTCGTAAATGATAAAAAGAGTAATTGCATACCAACAAGTGGAACGTATACAATGCATGAAGAAAAAGTATATTCTATTTCAGAAGATGGACTAGTAACTGTAGAAATGTCACAAGATAATCCTAATCAAGTGGTATGCAGGATATATTATGATTATGGAAAAGATTTAACCCAAGATGATGTAATAGTATTTGCTTTAATTGAAGATTCATTAGGAATGGTAATAAAAAATAATAAACATTACACAATGATAGAAGATATACCAACAAGTGGTTATACATATGATAATACAATATCTGGTTGTAATACTACAAATAATGCTAAAACAACGATAAGTTATGATACAAGTAAAGGCTTTTCATTTGAAACAGATGGCCCAAATATATGTTATGCATATTTTAATAAAAGTTAAGGAGGAAATATGAAAAAGAAAGTATTTAATGTAATATTAGTTATATTAACTATTGGAATGATATATGAAGGATATAGTTACTTTAGTGTAAGAAAAGACAATGAAGTTTTAGAAGATATTAAAATAGTAGATGTATTCAATAATAAGGATAAAACACTTTCAATAAAAGTTCAAAGTGGAGGAGAAAATGACTTTGAATGGTATGAACAAGAAGATAGAAGTAAATGGCCTGATAAAGCACAATATACATATGTCGGAACAAAATGTGAAGACGCAAGTGGAACTGATGTAGGAGATACAAAACAATATGTAACATTTAACGAAGATAGAAATACGGCAACAATAACAACTAAAAAGACAATATATTGTACCTTATATTTTGGTAAGGGAAGACCTGCTTTAGAAGTATTAAATGCCCAAGGTGGACAATATTATGGAGGAGGAACAAAAGACAAAAGAACAGCAGTAGAAGGATTATATAGATTCAAGGGAACAAAAGACCAAGTAACAAATAACTTTGTATGTATAGGAGGACCACTAAATCCTGATACATGTGGAAGTGCCGAAAGTAATAAATACTTATATCGTATTATTGGCGTAACCGACGGAAGTGAACAAAAAGACTTAGGTTTAGAAGCAGGTATGTTAAAAGTAATAAAGGTAATCCCAACAAGCACAAGCCAAGCATGGTCAACAGACTATAGTACAAATATAGATTGGGATAATAACAACAACACAGTAAGGAAAGCCATAAACGGAGGAAGTTTTTTAGACGCAGGAATAAAGAATATAATACCAGCAGTAAAATGGTGGAAAGGAGATAGAACAAACGCAACAAGTAGTGGAGCGGAAGCAAAAACAAAAACAACGGGGCAATATCAAATAGGATTAATGTATGGTGGAGATTATTACAATTCATGGAGTTATGGTTCAAACGCCAATAGTTGGTTGCATATTACCAACACAATGAGCGGAAAAACAGGAACATATGGAAGTACATACGAATGGACAATGACTAGGTATGGCTACTTCAGCAGCAGCGGCGCTTACGGTGCGTGGGCTGTGGTTACGAGCGGCTACTTGCTCTACGATTGGGTGAACAATACGGTTGCGGTTCGCCCAGTCTTCTATCTACCATCCACAACAGGACTAGTTGGTAATGGAACAGAAGATAGTCCATATGTAATTACTAGTACAAGCAATGCCTAAATAATTAATATAAATAATAGACAAAGTTCGACAGAAATGTCGAATTTTGTCGTATTTTTAGAAGTTTTGACATGTTTTGTCGAACGGCTTGACTTTAGAAAAAATATCTATAAAATATAGTCTTCGAGATGGGAAATCTCGCCAGCTTTTCAGGGGTTTTGGTTGCAAACAAAATCTTTTTTGGGAAGGATGGTGGTATTTATGAATGTAATAGTAGAAATATTATTTAAGTTCATATCTTTAATTATAGACATCTTGTTTAAACGCAAAAAAAGAGCTACTTCAATCCGAATAGATATTCGAATTAAGTAGCAATACTTTCCATTTTGGCGATGGTAACCCATCTCCATTAATTAGATTATACATTATTTTAATAAATTATTCAATTATTTCATCAATTAGACCATATTTTAAAGCATCTTCTGGATCCATGTAATTATCTCTTTCCGTATCATTTTGAATGGTTTTTAAATCATTACCTGTATTCTTGGCTAGTATTTTATTTAGTTTATCTTTTATTTTTAAAATTCTTTCGGCGGCAATTTTAATATCAGTGGCTTGACCTTGCGTTCCTCCAAGGGGTTGATGAATCATTATTTCGGAGTTTGGTAGACTGCACCTTTTACCTTTTGTTCCAGAAGAAAGGAGAAATGCTCCCATTGAGGCTGCTAGGCCAACACAAATGGTTTTAACATCGCTTTTGATATAGTTCATGGTATCATATATTGCCATGCCACTCGTAATGGAACCTCCAGGAGAGTTAATATATAAATAAATATCATCATGATTTAAACTATCTAAATATAATAGTTCTGAAACAATAATAGAAGCACTACTGTCGTTTACTTCACCATTTAAGAAGACTATTCTGTCATTTAAAAGCCTCGAGTATAAATCATAAGCATATTCTTTGTTACTACTTTTTTCAATAACTGTTGGAATTATATTCATTTATTTCACCTATAATTATAATATAAAAAATAGTAAGTTTTTATTCAAAAAAAGACTAATTTGTGATAAACTATTCTATAGTAAAGGGAATGTGTGATACATATGGATAATATAACAATTACTCTTTTAACTGGGGAAAAGAAAGAATTTCCGAAGAATACAACTTACTATGAGATAAGTAAGGGGTTTAATTTGAATAATGATATTTTAGGAGTAAAGATTAATAATGAAATATTTGAGTTAAGAGAAAGAGCAGATTCATCAAAGACCATTTCTTTTATTGATTTAAATGATTTAACAGGTAATAAAATATATAAAAGTGGTTTAGAGTTTATTTTTGAAGTAGCTTTAAAAACAGTATTTCCAGAGTTAGAAATAACTTATCAACATAGTGTTCCTAAAGGTTTTTTGGGAGAAGTTATTGGGGATAAAATGCTTACCCAAGAAGATATATCTTTAATTAAGGGTGAGATGGCTAAAATAATTAGTGATGATATTCCTTTTAAAAAGTTAAATATTAAGAAAAAAGAAGCCATTAATTATTACTACCAAAATAAACAAAATGAAAAAGCGGAGAATATTCAAAATATATCCGATAAAGTTGTTACTTTTTATGAACTAAAAGGGCATTATAATTATTTTTATTCCGATATGCCATATAGTACGGGTAGCATTACCAAGTATGATATTGTTTATTTAGGAAGAAATAGACTTGTCTTTATTATTCCAACGAATAGAACTAATGGTGAGTTACCTGAGTATGTTCATTATGATAATATAATTAATTCCTTCTTAGTAGGGAAGAATTGGTTAGAGACCTTAAATATGAAATATGTTACTTCGATTAACAAGACTGTTGGTAGTGGTAAAATAAAAGAATTTATGAAATCTTGTGAGTTGGTGTTTAATTTAAATATAGCAAAAGTTGCAAGTAATATAACGACTAATCGAAATATTAAGTTTGTTTTAATAGCGGGTCCTTCTTCTAGTGGTAAGACAACAACTACCAAAAGATTAGCTTCTTACCTTATGGCCCAAGGTTTTGATACCATTAATATATCAATTGATGATTTCTTCTTAGAAAGAGAGGAATCTCCAAAGGATGAAAATGGTAACTATGATTTTGAATGCTTAACGGCGATTGATTTAAATCTCTTTAATAGTACCTTACAAAAGTTATTAAAGGGTGAAGAAGTGACACTTCCGACATTTAACTTTGTTACAGGAAAAAAAGAATTTAATAACAATGTAGTTCAGTTAAAAGATAATAGTATTGTTTTAATTGAGGGTTTGCATGGACTTAATGATGAACTACTTCCTAGTATAGATAATAAATATAAGTACAAAATATATTTGAGTCCTTTTATTCCTTTAAATATCGATAAACATAATTATATATCTACAGTTGATTTAAGACTTATAAGAAGAATAATAAGAGATAATAGGACAAGAAATTATGATGTTAATAATACTATTCATGCTTGGCAAAGTGTAAGAAATGGGGAAGAAAAATATATATTCCCATACATTCATCAAGCCGATGTGATAATTAATACAGCCTTACCTTATGAAATAGGAGTATTAAAAGTCTATGTGGAACCGCTTTTGCGAAGTATAAGTGTCTTAGATGATTATTATGAAGAAGCGCGAAGACTTTTAAATTTCTTAAAGATATTTTATACGATACCAGGTGAATATGTAAGTAGTGATTCCATATTAAGAGAGTTTATAGGAGGAAATAATGATTAGAGTAGCGATTAATGGATTTGGAAGAATTGGAAGACTAGCATTTAGAGAGATGATTACCGATAGTAATTTTGATATTGTAGCAATAAATGATACTTCTAATGCGGAAGAGTTATGTCATTTACTGAAGTATGATACCGTTCATAGAACTTTTCATGAAAATGAAATAACTTTTGATGGAGACTTTATTGTGGTAGCTAATACGAAAAGAATTAGAGTATATGCCGAGTTAGATCCATTGAATTTACCATGGCGAGAATTAAATGTTGATTTAGTTTTAGAATGTACTGGAGCTTTTACCAAATTAGAAGGATCTCATAAACATATTGAAGCAGGGGCTAAAAAAGTTTTAATTTCCGCTCCAGGTAAAGGCGAAATGAAGACGATAGTTTATGGGGTTAATGATGACATTTTAGATGGTACGGAAGAAGTGGTATCTGCAGCATCTTGTACGACTAATTGTCTAGCACCTGTTTTAAAAGTTTTAAATGATACCTTTGGCATTGAAAAAGGATTTATGAGTACCGTTCATGCTTTTACAAACGACCAAGCAACTTTAGATATTACTCATAAAAAAGGAATATATGCTAGACGTGGTAGATGTGCGAGTGGAAATATTATTCCGGCTTCAACCGGAGCAGCTTCCGCAATTGGGTTAGTTATTCCGGAGTTACAAGGTAAACTTGATGGTCTTGCTTATCGGGTACCGGTTTATGATGGCTCTTTAGTAGATGTCACATTAGAATTAAAGAGTAGTCCTAGTGTTGATGAAGTAAACAATGCTTTCTTAACCCATCCTACACCAGCTTTGAAATTTACAAAAGACCCGATTGTTTCTAGTGATGTCATTGGCAAAAGAGTGGGAGCTTTAGTAGATGGTCTTTTAACTAACTTCGTGGAAGTTAATGGTCGAAGACTTTATAAAGTAGTGGCTTGGTATGATAATGAGCTAGGTTATACCCATCAAATGGTGGAAACTGCCAAAAGGATGTTTAAATAATAAATTAGTGATTTTATATCACTTTTTTCTTGATATTAAAAAATCTATGATATAATATTTGTGAAGGGTGGTTTTTTAATGGAACAAGAAATATATGAAAAAATAAAAAAAGAACAAAAAGATTATGAGACTCTATCACAAGATGATTATAGCGAAATTAAAAAATTAGAAAAAGAGGAACTAGTAAAAAGATATCTTTATTTAAAAAAGGTTAAAGATGAAATAGATAAAATGAGATTTTATGATGGAAAAAATCCCGATATACCGGCCTTAATTATTGATAATTATGGTTATGGGCAAATTAAAAAGACTAATGAAATATGGACACCAATATTAGAATTTCCAAAAGAAACTTTTGAAGATTTTTTTAAAAAATCTCTTCCTGATATTCCTCCTAAAACCATGTTAACTATGTATTGGGATTTAGAAAATAGGAAAAAAGAAATATACATTCCTGAATTTGAAAAAAAAGAATTTGAAAGTACTCACAAAGTTATAACCGGAAATATGGAAATAAGAGATGCTGAAGGAAGATATTATAATACGCGTTATCAATTCTTTAAAATTTTATTAGAAGAAGGCCAAGAAGAAGCAGTTTCTTATATAATAGATAAATATGGAGTAAATAAAGGAATGAGTAGATAATTCACTTAGGTGAATTTTTCTTTTTGAAAAAATATAGTATAATATTACTTGGTGGTAAAAAATGAAAATAGTTGTAGCGTCTAATAATGAACATAAGATAAAAGAATTTAAAAGTATTTTAAGTGATGTAGAATTATTAACTTTAAAAGATATTGGTTTTACAGAAGATATCGAAGAAACGGGAGATACTTTTTTAGAAAATGCTTTAATTAAAGCTAAAACAGTAAGTGAATATTTAAAAAATAAAGGTTTAGATTATGATGTCTTATCTGATGATAGTGGCCTTTGTTGTGTAGGTCTAAATTTAGAACCGGGTGTTTATAGTCATCGTTATGGGGGAGATGTATCATTCCATGAAAAAAGAATGAAATTAATTAAAGATTTAGAAGGTAAAAATAAAGAAGCTTATTTTATGTGTACCATTGTCTTATATCATATAGATGGTACTTATGAGTACAAAGAAGGTAAGACTTATGGCAAGATTATCGATAAAGAACTTGGAGATACTTCTTTTGGTTATGATGCTATCTTTTTATCTGATGATTTAGGTAAAACCTTTGGAGAGGCTACTGAGTATGAAAAAAATAAAGTATCTCATCGGGGAAGAGCCTTAGAGCAAATAAAAGAATTAATTGGGAGATAAAATGCTTAAGATAGTCGAATATGAAGAAAAATATTTAGAGAATGTTCGGAATTTATTAACGGAATTAGAAGAATATATTGTCTCTATTGATAAAGATAATTTAGATAGAGTTCATCCTTTATATCATGAAAAGATGGCTTTAGTAGATTTAGAAGATGTAAATAAAAATGAGGGAATATGTTATTTAGCTAAAGAAGATGATAGAGTAGTGGGATTGATTATGGGAACTATACCCCCTTATAGTGAGAATGATTATTTAGATTATAAATGTCCTAAAAGAGGAGTTATTACGGAACTTGTCGTAAGTAAAGAAGTAAGAAGCAAAGGTATAGGAGACTCTTTAATTAAAAAAATGGAAGAATATTTTAAAGATAAAGGTTGTGAATATGTTTTAGTTGATGTCTTTGCTTATAATGATATAGCCATTAACTTTTATCATAAAGAAGGATACCATTCGAGAATGTATTCGAAGATAAAGAAGTTATAGATATGGACAAGAATGAGATATTAAAAAAATTAAAAGAATTTAATTTAGATAAGAGTAAATATTTAGTTATATCAGGGGGAGCAATGGTTTTACTGGGGATAAAAGACTCTACTAAAGATATTGATATAGCTGTGAGTAAAGATTATTATGAATATTTACTTAATAATTATTCTTGTGAATTTGATAGAGTGAATGAATTTAACCATAAGTGTTATAATTTAGATGTTCTTAATTTTGGAATTGATTACTATAGTGATGATTATGAAGTCGTAGAAGGTATAAGAGTGCAAAAAGTAGAAGATATTATCAAATTAAAAAGATTTTTAAATAGAGAGAAAGACAAAGAAGATATTAAGAAATTAATTAAGTATAAGGGAGAGTAGTTATGGAAAAAGAAAGCTTTTTAGGGGCTGTTTACATGATAATTAAAAATGAAAAAGGGGAAATATTATTTGGCAGAAGAATTGGGACTAAACTTTGGTGTGGTTATTTAGGACTTCCCGCTGGCCACATTGATAAAGGAGAAGATGCATATGAAGCTCTTTTTAGAGAGGCTAAAGAAGAATTAGATATTGAAATAAGTTATGAAGATATTATAGATATCTTTGTTGTTAACAGAAGAAATAAAACTTTGTCTCCTTATTTTGATATATATTTTGAAATTAAAAGTTATAAGGGTGAGATTAAAATAAATGAAGTAGATAAATGTCAAGAATTTAAATGGTGTGATTTAAATAATTTACCTGATGATGTTATAGACTATCAAAAAGTAGCCCTAGAAAACAATTTAAAAGGGATAAAATTTAGTAGTATTAAAGTAGATAATAAATGATAATTTGTGCTTTTTGGTAATTCGTGGTAAAATTTAAATAAGGTGAAACTATGAAAAAAATATTAACAATTATTTTAGATGGTTTTGGTTATCGAGAAGAAGAAAGAGGCAATGCGATTAAAGAAGCCGATATGTTGTGTTTTAATAGGTTATGGAAAGAATATCCGCATACGACTCTTTATGCTAGTGAAGAAAAAGTAGGCTTACATGAGGGCCAATTTGGGAATAGTGAAACAGGACATTCCACCATTGGGGCAGGTAGACTTTTAAAACAAAATGAAACTTTAGTGGATGAATTTTTAAAAAGTGATGTTTTAGAAAATGCAGTATTTCAAAAATTACTTTTAAATAAAGAAAAAGATATCCATCTTATGGGGCTTTGTAGTGATGGTAATGTGCATGCGGGCGTCGATGATTTTTTAAGTTTATTTGATATTTTAGTTAAAAATGGTTTTAAAAAAATTCATTTTCATTTAATAACGGATGGTCGAGATACCGGTATTCATGATGCTTATAAATATATAAAATTAATTAAAGATGCGATAAATGTCAAAAAAGTTGGGGATATTGCCACCATTTGTGGACGTTATTATGCCATGGATAGAGATAAGAACTACGATAGAACAAAGTTATATTATGAACTTGTGACGAGAAATGCTGGTTATGAAGTAGACTCTATTGAAGATGGTTTAAAAAGAATGTATGAAAAAGATATAACTGATGAATTTATAAGACCAATGATTATTAATCGCAGTGGCCATATTAAAAATGGGGATGTTCTTATTTGGATGAATTATCGAGCTGATCGAGCTAAACAAATTATATCTTCTTTTGTAAATCCTGATTTTAATGGCTTTCGCATTTTAAATATGGATAAATTAGAAGTTTATAGTTTTCTACCTATTGATAAAGATATTCCAACCAATAATTTTATTCCGGAACCGGTTATTACGAATCCTTTAGGGTTATATTTATCAAAACTTGATTTAACGCAAGCAAGAATTGCGGAAACGGAGAAGTTTCCTCACGTTACTTACTTTTTTGATGGTGGTTACAATGGAAAGATAAATAAATGTGATACTTTTCATATCCCCTCCCCAAGTGTGGCTACCTACAATTTAAAACCGGAAATGAGTGCGGTAGGAGTTACTAAAAAATGTATTGAATGTATGATGGAAGATTATGATTTTATCTTAGTTAACTTTGCAAATCCGGATATGGTGGGGCACACGGGAGACTTTGAAGCGACGGTTAAAGCTTGTATTGCGGTTGACTTATGCTTAGATAAAATTGTGGAAAAAGCGGAAGAAAATTTCTATAAAGTAATTATTCTAGCGGATCATGGTAATGCTGATATAATGATTGATGAACAAGGTAATCCAGTTACGACGCATACTTTAAGTAAAGTGCCATTTATCATTATGGATAAAAATGTTAAATTAAAAGAAAGTGGCGACTTAACAATGGTGGCACCGACTATTTTAGAATATATGGATATTGCAATACCGGAAGAAATGAAAGAAACAGATATCTTATTAAAATAATATGTTTAGTTATTAAGCATATTTTTTAATATGAATAATTATTTGGAATTTAGAGAAAAAATAAGAGAGGAACTCAAGAAAATAAAAGACGAAGAGATGGAAAATTTAATTAAGAGATTACAAAAAGAACCTTATTATTTGGAAAAGAATTTAGATAAATATTTAGAATATAAAAGGATAATGGGAAGTATTAAAATAAGTGAAGTTATAAAAGAAGTAAATACGCATCGGGATAGACAATTTTATAGTGAAAGTAAAATGACCGATACTTCTAAAGGTGAATTGATGCTTGTAAATAAATACTATTATCTACAAGACTCTTATAAACCCGATTTAGTATTAATGGCTGATATTTATGCCAAAGGAGTTAATAAATATCTAGAAAAGAATGCTTACAGATGGTTTCAAAAGATGGTGGAAGATGCTAAAAGAGATAATATAATTTTATATAGTGTATCTGGTTTTAGAAGTTATGAATATCAAAAAGAATTATATGATAACTATGTTTTAAAAGATGGAATAAAGATGGCTGATACTTATTCGGCAAGAGCTGGTTACTCTGAACATCAAACCGGTTATGCTCTAGATATAAATACGGCTTCTAGTTTAGATTATTTTGAAGATACTAAAGAATTTTTATGGTTAAGTAGAAATGCTTATAAATATGGTTTTATTTTAAGATATCCAAAAGATAAAGAAAATATAACAGGTTTTAAATTTGAACCTTGGCATTATCGTTATGTAGGAATAGAGGTAGCTACTTATATTAAAAAACATAATTTAACCTTTGAGGAATACTATGCGTATTTTGTCGAAAATAAGTAGCGAATTATAGATTAATTTGATATAATTACTAGTAGAATAGAGAGTGTGAGTTGTAAAATGAATGAAAATCCTAATCCAAGTGAAAATTTAAACAATAATGGTGATATGAATAATAATGTTGTTAATAATGTTACTCCAGTAAGTAGTGGAGCAAGTAATGGAGAGTCAGGAGTGTCAGAAGTAACTCCCGTTTCAGAAGTTCTAGTTGCTCAACCTGTGCCACCGGTAACTCCTACAAATAATGTAAATGGTGTAAGTAATGGAAATCCTGCACCAGAAAAAAGTAAAAAGAAAACTAATATAGTACCTATAATAATTGTAGTATTAGTCTTAGTTTTGGCTTTAGGAGCAGGTTATTATTTCTTTATCCATAAAGGAAGTAATCAAAATATCTATTATAAATTAATAGATAGTATGCAAAGTGCTTTAGCAGAAAATGTTAGTATATTTAGTAATGTCGAAAATACGGAAAATAGACTTACTGGTGATGCTTCATTTAGTATTTCCGGAGTTGATTCCACTTATCAAAACATAGCTAATATCTTAAATAAATTAAGACTTAACTTAGATATTAAAAATGATTTAAATAATAAGATATTAAAGACTAATGTTAAAGCTACCTATAATAGTGATGAGTTGTTAGATATTGACGCTAATGTTTATGATAAGGATTTATATTTATCTCTAGGGAATTTATATAGTAAACCTATTTTAGTAAATGATGCGGATATGTCCGTCTTATGGGGTGTAAATCACAGTGGGGACTATAAAGTAATTATTAACGAACTAGGAACTATTTTAAAGGAAAGTTTAAGTAGTAAATATTTTAGTAATACGAAAGTTGATGTTACCGTTAATGGGCAAAATATTAAAGCCACTAATTATAAACTTTTATTAACTGGTAAAGATTATAGTGAAATTTTAAATAGTATTTATACCAAGATGGCTAGTAATGAAAATTTATTAAATGCTATGGCTAATGTATCAGGTGTAAGTGTTGAAGATTTAAAAGAAAATATTAATACCAGTAAAGATGCTTTACTAGAAGAATATCCAGAGAACATAGAGGTAAACACTTATGTAAGAAGTAATGTTGTCGAAAAAGTAGAAATTAAAAATAATGATAACGTTTTAGTTTTAGAAAGAATAGATAACAATACTTATAATATCTTAGATAAAGATGAGAAAGTGGGAACTATTCAAATTGAAAATAATTATATTCGTCTTACAGTCGAAGTAGCTGGTACTTATATCGAACTTGAATACAATATGGGAAGTAGTAGAAGTTATCTAATTAAGTTAACTTTTAAAGAAAGTTCAACATCTAGTGGGGAAGTAAGTTTAGAAATTAATAAAGAAGAAAGTGAACTTAAAATTAATCTAAATGCCAAAGGTTTTGTTGGGGAAAAGAGTAATGTAGCCTTTAAGATTAATTTAAGAGAAGAAAAAGGAACTAAACTAGAAAAAGAAAATGTTAGTAATAGTGTAGAATATGATAAATTAACGGATAAAGATTATGAAGAAATAAGTACTAAATTAATGCAAAGTGAAGGATTATTATCCTTAATTCAAGATATTCTTGTCATAGGAGATACCTTTGAAGGGTTAGGTTCTTTAGGATTATAATTTAAAATAAATTAAAGAAAATAAAAATCGATAGTTAGTTAATTATCGATTTTTTATATGATATTTTTAATTGTGAATTTGTTGTTAATTTTCTTGTTATTACTTGACTAGAATAAAATATCGTTGTAGTATAATAGATACAGGAGTAGAAATACTTAGACAGTATCGTACCTAAAATGGTAAGATACTAAGATAGGTGCCAATAGGCATAAATAAATCTAGTCAAAGCGACTAGATTTATTAAGTTTAAGATTTGATTAGTATGTTGTAGACTTAACTACTGACTTGTCCAGTAACTTGTCCACTGACTTGTCCAGTTGTGTTGCTATAAGGAAATAAGGTTAATTTCTAGATTTTAATTTTTTCCTTTAATTTAGGGCCTTTTTGAAATAAATAATTATTTTTCGACTTGTCCAGTAACTTGTCCACCTACTTGTCCAGTTGTAGAATTTATATTATTTTTTAAAGTTATATATTTTTGATTGCTTGCATTAGCATGATTTTTGTTTACGTAATCTAATTTACCTTCTTTTATTAATGGTTTAATTAAATATGTTGATACATATTGTCTTGATTTTATATTTAAAAATTCTTTGATTTCTTTAGAAGATTTTGGCTCTTTACAAAATTCTAATAATTTATTTTTATAAATTTCGATTGTTGATTGTTTTTTTGATTGTTGTTCGGCAACTTGTTCAACAATTTCTCCATTTATTGAATAAGCATTTCTAAATATAACTCTAAAACAATTTCTTTCTTCGTAAAATTCTGGATCGGGTAAGCCATAACTTCTCATTTCATTAATCATTTTTGGTATGCCTGTATGTCGATTTTCGATAATAGAGCCTTTTTCTTCAAGTACTCTTATAATTGTAGGGTTTCTAGTTTCCATATTTGTATTTTGATTCATCTTATTTAGTTTATAGCCACCATATAAAGAACCAGGACTAATTATTTCAACTCTATCATTATACATATAAACAGAAATATAAGCCCCTTCTGTATAAAAACTATAATCTCTATGGATTAAAGCATTGGCAACAGCTTCCCTTAAGGCTTCGATTGGGTATTCAGTTCTATCGTTTCTTTTGCCATTAGAGTCAATGATTACCATTTTTCGCATATTTCTTTGTAAAAAATTCATTGTACCTTCTAGCATTTGTTCAATAGTGCCTTCAACTCTTTTATTATCAATAAATCTCTCTCCAAAGGCTCCAACATCTCCTAATTGCGTTCCAGGAACAACAACACAAGCTACAAACAATTGAGGATAAAAGCATTGGGAATATTCACTAAATAATAAAGTTCCAGCTAAAGTAGGATAGGTGACATTATTAATGGTGTCTGCTAATCCACATAATTTTAAACATTTTTCAAAACTATTTTTAGCAAAATTTGGTTTATCAAGTTTTAATCTTACAATATATTGTTCTAATAAATCTTGATCTAAGTCTTCAAGTGTTGCCCTAAAATTAGGCCTAGTTTCAGCAAATATATGGTCATTATAACTATAAATTGCATATATTTCATAGTCGGTCATAGGGGAGTCACTATCTCCAACTCTAGTGTAAGCTCCTCCTTTAAGTCCTTTGGGTTTATAATAACATGGCTTTTTGTTTTGGGGTAATTCATCGATTTTAACTGCCAATAAATTTTTACCTTCATACTCTAAAGGTAAAATGAAAGGTCTAATTTTCGGTTCCATCGAATCATTACATAAAGAAGATATTTTCTTTTGTAAATCATTTATGTCATAGACACCAGTTATTTTATAATCATTATCCTCATCAATTCCAAATATTATTATTCCCCCATTTTTGTTAGAAAAACTCGAAATTGTGTCATAACAACTAGAAAATCCTCCAGTTGCTTTTTTAACTTCAATAGTATTAGTTTCGGTTTTATATTTTTTTATATATTGAATAGCTTCAATAATTTCGCTTTTGTTCATTAACAGCACCCCCTGTATCTATAATTATACAATAGTATTTTAAATTTTTAAATACAAATTTGATATAATTATACATAAATTTATAAATAAATAAATAAATAAAAAAACGATAATTGATAATTATTGATGATTTGTCACGATTATATATTTTTTAAATCTAGGAAAGCTTGAATATACGCATTAACTTGACTTTTTTCATTGTTACTTAATTTTCTAAAGTTATTAATTAAAGTGTTTTCTTTTTCATCTAAATCAATGTTAGGACTATTGGGATTATCAGTTAAATCTAATAAATAATCAGTTGATGTTTCTAAAATCTTGGCCATATTTATTAAAATGTCGGCTTTCGGTTTTATTTTGCCACTTATGTATTGGCTAATGGCTTCAGGACTTATTTCTAAATCCAACGATAAACTAGTTAAAGATTTATTTTTTATTTTGGCAATTTTCTTTAAATTATTCATAGTAGCATCTCCTTTTACATTAATTTGTAATTAAAAAATATTATATCATACTTCAAATATATTTGGAGTCAATTATAAAAAACTTCTTATTGACTAATTAATTTAAATAGTTTATTATTTAAATGTAAGGTAAAGAGTATTTTTTATTTTGTAATTAATATTCGGTATTTACAACATTTGTATAAAATTAATTTAAATTATAAATAATATAAAAGAGGTAAAAGAGTATGAAGAAAGAAAATAAAAACTTAGTACTATATGTAACAATACTTACATTAGTAGTTTTAATAAGTAGCATCGGGGGGGGGTTATTGTAAC